>CAZZZE010000040.1:5697-13557 GCA_964658365.1 uncultured Jatrophihabitantaceae bacterium | reverse complement strand
TCAGGGGCTGTGGCGCAGTCCGGTAGCGCACCTCGTTCGCATCGAGGGGGTCAGGGGTTCGAATCCCCTCAGCTCCACCATGCAGGCCCCGTTTCCGGGCCTGTGCCTTTTCCAGACAGTTGTCGACGGCGGCGTGACCCCAGGTGACCCCGGCAGATGCCGTCACCTATGACATTCAGTGTGAGTCTGAGTCCGTGGGCAGGTTCGAGGGTCTGACCGGGACGCGATGCGATCCCTGAATTCTGAATGGCCGCCTGTCGCGTTCGCGTCGACTTGAGCAACACAACGCACGCAGGCGTCACGCACTTGGCTGTAGCGAGATCAAGTTCAAACCAAGGACGGGGAACCAGCTGCATTGTCGTAGTCGACCTCGACCAGGCGCAGGTGAGCGACGTGTCGCCCCTGGCGTCGGCGCCCGCCGGCGGCGACCGATTGATCGATCGGATCCAGCAGTTGCTCGAGGCCGACCAGCTCGAAGACCCGCCGAACTGCCGACGGCGTTCTCGTGACCCGAAGACGGTCACCGTGCGCCTGTTGCATCAGCGCAGCCGAGACCACGGCGCCAAGTCCGGCGGCGTCGATGAACGTGGTTCTGTCTAGGCACAACGTCACGTCCCCGCGCGCGAACTGCTGCAATCGCTGCATGGCCGAGATGAGACGAGGCACACCGGCGATGTCGAGCTCACCCGACACGCAGATCTCTCGAGAGTCGTCGTCCGTGTCGAGATCGAAGGGCAGTTGGATGGAGAGAGGGCGGTGCATGACAGTCCAGCTTTCGGGGGAGTCGTGGTGGCGACGGCCGCCTGAGGACGGTGGATCGCTGTTGCATCTGACTCTGACCTGTCACCGATCGGCGCGCATCGCGCATTGGGCCGAACTCTTCCTGGCACATAGGGGCCAGCCGTCCGGTTCGCACGAGCCCTGCTCGCCCTCAGCGGCGAGCGGCGTCCGGTTGCGCTGCTGCGGATCGGTCGAGAGGACGAGGCACGGACAGTGTTACGACCGTGCCACCACCGAGCCGGCGCGCGAATGTCACGTGGCCACCGAGAGCCTCGATGCGATTCGTCATGATCCGAACGCCGAGGTGTCCCTGTCGTTCGGGCTCGACGTCGCCAATGCCCACCCCGTCGTCCTCCACGACGACCGAGCTGTCCCACTCGCCGTCCTCGAGCCGCACCTGGACGGTGTGTGCGTGTGAGTGCCTGCGGGCGTTGCTCAGCGCCTCGCGCGCCGAGCGCTGCAGGGCCGCGGCGGCGACCTCGGTGAGCCCGGCCACCTGCCCATCCACCAGCACGGTGGTGCCGCTGCCGGCGAACAGCATCGCCACAGTTTGGCGAAGATGGGCGGCCATGTCGGTCGTCGGGTCGACCGTCGTCTCGATCTCGGACATGATGCGGCGCAACGAGCCCACCGCGCTATCGACCAGTTCCGCGGCGTGGTGCACGGACTCGGCGGTGCCCGTCCCGTCACCGGTGGCCTGCTGGAACTCGGCCACCTGCAGACGCAGTTGCGCTGCTGCGAGCAACTGGACCGGTTCGTCGTGCAGGTCCTCGGCGAGGCGGCGGCGTTCATCGTGCTCGGCGTCGACCAGTTCGCGCAGCAGGGCACGTCGCTGCTCGGACAGCGCCTCCAGCTCGCGCTGGTCGGCGAGTTGGGCTCGCACGTCCCGGCGTTTCGTGGCGATCGCCATGGGTCGTCCGGTAATCAGGTCCGGAACGACGAAGGTCGTCGCGAGTACCGGGATTTCCGGCCCGCTGTCCCACGGACGCAGACCGGCGATTCCTTGCCACGATCCAAGGTTCGATCCCTGGCCACTTTCGGCGACGATGTCGGTGTCGGAGGGCCACAGCCGCGTCGAGCGCAGGGTCGTAATATCGACGTCGTCGGGGATTGCCACCATGCGGCGACCGGCATCGTTGACGAAGGTCAGCCGACCCTCGAGGTCGGCAATCGCAATGAAGTCGGGGCTCGATCGCACGAGGGACTCGAACACCGCTGCACGTTCTTCAGCCCGGTACCAGTCGGAGACGTCCGAGAATTGGACGAGCGACCACGTCGCTGGGTCGGCTGGGTCGGAGATAGGTGTCATGGCCACCCGGATCCAGCGAACCTCATCGTCAGGACGCACCACCCGGAACGTCCGCACTCCGCCGACCAGGTCGCCGCCGACCCCGCTGCCATCCTCCAGATCGAGGCTCTGGCTGAGCAGGCGCCTGCCCGGCACCCCGACGATCAGCTCAGCCGGGCGCCCGAGAATCGACGCAGCGGCGAGGTTCGCTGAAATCACGATGCCGTCTGCGTCAAGGGCGAACATGCCGACCGGCGACCCCGCGAATGCGAGGTCCCACCGGCGGAACGACTCCCTATGCAGCAGGCCCAGATGCACGATGCCGAGCAGCAATCCCGCCTTGGCTGCCGCCGCCTGCAGCGCGGCGTGGTCCTGCGCCGAGTACGGGGCTGACCCAATGTCGCGGGCACTGGCGAGCAAGCCGATGGTTTCGCCCTGGAACCGGATCGACACCAATGCCAGGTACCCCACGCCGACATCCGCGTCATAACGCCGATAGGCCTGAGCCAGCCAGGCCGGAAAGTTCTCGGCATGAGGGTCGATCACCACAGACCCCTGCTGGGTTACCCAGTCAGCCGCGGCAATGATGTCGGCGTCATCCGCTCCGACGACTGCCTGCCGAATCACTGCGTTGCGCGCCGGATCGAGGTGCGCAAAGGCCGTCGCTGTAGCGCCCAGGTTGGCGCGCGAGGCTGCGGCGAGCAGCACCGCGTCGCCTAACTCTTCGGCGATGATTTCGGCCATCCGCTGCAGCCGGTCTCGCGAACCCGGATCGACGTCCAGGACCTCATCGAGCCGAGCGACGAGCCGCCATCGGCGCGTGGCTTCCTCCGTCGCACCACGATCGTGCTCGGCACCCTCGGCACCGTCGGGTCGCTGAGCCTCGTCGCCACTGGTGAACATGCGTGGCACCTCGTTGTCCCACGTTCCCGAACAGCGCGACCGTCCACGCTCAAAGCGACGGCCGGAAGAAACCTGACCCGTCGTTCTCAATCAGGTATAGCCCCTCCAGGGACGTCGGTCCATTCCAACTGGTCCACGGCGCCGGGCGGGCGGCCCCATTGCGCCGCACACACCACAGCGTCACACTCGACCCATGGGCGCGCCGACGCGGGGCGACAACGACCGGACGCGAGTGCTGATCGTGGACGATCACACCCTCTTTGCGCAGGCCCTCGCCGCCGCCCTGTCCACCGATGCTGACGTCGACGTGATTGGCACCGCGGCGTCCCTCGCCGAGGCCGATCGTGCCCTCAGCCGGCAGCCGGCAGACGTAGTCCTGCTGGACTACCGGCTTCCAGACGGCACCGGGCTCGACGCGCTCGAAGTGATCAAGCGACTGGCCCCGCTGGCCGCGGTTGTGATGGTCACCGCGAACGAGGATGAACGCGTCCTGCTAGCCGCCGTCGAGGCCGGGTGCGCCGGGTTCATCCTCAAGACCGGGGATCTGCACGACGTCCAGGCGGCGGTGAAACGCGCGGCAAACGGCGAGGCATCGATCTCCCCGGTTCTGCTGACCCGCCTCTTGCGCCGCCTGGGTCAGCGCGACACTGGCGTCGGCTCCGACCTCACGCGCCGCGAAACCGACATCCTTCGACAGGTCGTCTCCGGTCGGTCCAACGCCGACATCGCCGACGACCTCGTGCTCTCCGTCCACACGGTGCGCAACCATGTGCAGAACGTGCTCGCGAAACTCGGCGCTCATTCCAAGTTGGAGGCAGCCGCGATCGCCGTACGCGAGGGTTTGGTCAACCCGCTCGCGTGATCCGCCAGCGACACGTTCAGCAACTCAGCCGACCCCCGCCGCCGGCGAGGGCGGGCCACAAGTCCCGAGGGCCATGACGCCGACGCGTCATCGCGGTTAGTGCGCCGACACGTCCCGAACCACGCTGTTGAGCTCTGGAAGCCGTGCGTGACGGTCAATAGTGTTGTCCTTGCTCATCGAAGACCGGGTCCAGCTCGTTCGGATCCAATCGTCGTGTGGCACTCACGGGGATGAGGGTGACGTCCATGCTTCTGCTCTACGTCGAGGACCACCTGCCGAGCGTCACGGTGCTCGAAGCCGTGCTTGCCCTCCGCCCGGGGTGGAGGATTCACCATGCCGAGCGGGTGGCCACGGCGGTTGCGACAGCGGCCGGGCCGCGTCCCGATCTCGTCGTCTTGGACATGAACTTGCCCGACGGAACCGGACTCGACGTGCTAGCCGCCTTTAACGCCGACCCAGCGCTGCGAGACGTACCCGTGGTCGTACTGAGCGCTGGGCTCAGGGACGACATGGCCGAACGGGCGATCACGGCTGGCGCGCAGGCATACTGGACCAAGCCTCTGGACCTCCGGCAGTTCCTCGCGTTCCTCGACGGCATATCCGCGGGCACCGCGTCGGCCGTAGGCAACGACGCGTAGGTCGATGGCTTGCACCAAGCTCCCACGCTGCGTGTCACTCGGCGAGCGCTGCCAGTTGCGTCCGCCCCCGCGGCGAGGCGCACGTTGTCAGTGATGTAGGTGACTGTGCATACTCACCGAGTGATGGGTTCGGCAGTCATCGCGTCTGGCGCCCGTGGGAGAGTCCGCGTATGGGGCGACCAGAATCCCGACTTCCTCGGGTCGGCGCATGTCGCAGGCGGATGACACACACCGGGCTCTGGCCAGCGAGGGCGTCCTCAGTCCAGGCGATTTAGCGCGGATCGCCGCGGACGTCCTGGGTGCTATCCCTTTTCCGGCAGTGGTTCTCGAGGTTCCGTCGGAACGCATCGTCGCAGCTTCCCCGGCCGCCAGCACTCTCATCGACCCGGATGGCGGCATGATCGTCGGTCACCTGCTCGAGGAGTTCACCAGCGACCGACCGACAGCGGGACCGCGCCTCTTCGCCGGCGGCCGGCTAAACGGCTTCGAGACCTTCCGCATGCTGAGGCGGTCCCGCGGTACCGACGCGAAGGTCCGGATGTGGATCCGCCGGTTCGGCGATCAGCCTTCGTCGGAGTTTGTGGTCGCCGTGTTCGTTGCCGACCGATCGACCGGCGCTACTCCATCAGGAGTGGAATGGGAGGAGGCCCCTGCCGTAGTCGGTACGGCCGATGCGGCGCTGCTGATCGAACGGGTCAGCAGCGATGCCGAGGAGTTGTTCGAACGTCCGGTAGTCGAGCTGATCGGGGACTCCCTGATCACTCTTGTCGCTGAGGACGAAGTCTGCCATTTCCTGTCCGCGCTGGGCGACGCCTCCGAAAGCCAGCGCGGAATCACCCTTCACCTTGATCTCCGCGCCGGCGTGCAGGGCTCGATCATCCGCTGCGAGGTGTTGCTGCTCCCCCTGCAGCCAGCGCCGAGCTGCGCCTTCGTGTTCCTGCCTACGCCGGGACACGCCCAGACCAGCAGCCACGTCGTCGGTAATCTGTCGGAGATCTTGTCTCGGCTGGGCCGCGGAGCACAGATCGCCCAGCTCGCCCGAGGCGTCTTCCGAGGCATCACCGCACAAGGCGTGCCAGGCCTGAGTCGACTGACGACACGCGAATTGGAAATTGTCACCCGGCTGCTCGACGGCGACCGGTCGCCAGCGATTGCTGCCCAGCTCTTTCTGAGCCAGAGCACCGTCCGCAATCATCTGGCGTCGGTATTCGCCAAGCTCGGGGTCACGTCACAGCAAGAACTACTGGACCTGATGCGCCGCGCCCAAGCAGACAGCGACGGCCGCTAGCCGTTCTGGGCTACAGGTTGGTGACGCGGCCGGCCGACTACCTATTACGGTGTCTTCGTTTCGACAGCGTCACCGCATGCCCGTTACCCAGTGGGGACCCCGCCCAGGTCGACCGCGGGGCGCGACGAGGCATAGGTAGCGGCCCTGACCTACGGGGGAAGGTCAGGGCCGCTATTACGACGACCGGAGTGAATACGGGGGGTTTTCCACTCGGCGTTGCATCGTCAGCATATGTTCGGTGTGTTGTTTAGTCTCTAGGCGGAACTGCCTATATGCATCGGCGCTGCGTGAGCTGGATCCTGCCGGAGAGTCAGCGACGCGGGAGCCTGATGGCCGCAGCGGCCCTCGTTCGAGCGCCACCGGCGACCTCACGGTCACGACTTAAAAACCGCGGCGGGGCCGTTCTTCCCCTCGCTGCTCGAGCCGCGCAGGCCACGTGTCGGTGAGGATCTTGGCAGTGAGACGCCCAGCTCGCTTTGGCATACTCCAATCTTTGATCATGGGAGCCAGCGGCGACATGATCCGCTTCGTCACGAACTGCAAGAACGGGTCGGATGTCGGGCCGGTGATCATCCACGCCTTCTCGGACGTGGTGATACTCGATATGTTCGGCGTGATTCCTTCGCGCTAATAGTGCCTGTCAATTCATGCCGGCGAGAACACGCCACAGCGCCTCGCACGCCGTTGCGCTGTGAGACGCGGCGAGAGACGGTTCGCGGACCCCGCTGTTCGTCAGAGACGAAACCGCCCCCTGCGACGTCGTTGTCGCAGGGGGCGGAGTGCGGTAACCGGCTAACGGGTCAGACTGCGCAGCTTCGCGCGAGCGCCGGCCTCGACCGCTGCCGGCCGCTGCTGCTCCCCGGCGAATGCCGAGACGACGACCAGCGCGCCGGTGAGGGCAGGCACCGCCCACTGCAGCGCCTTGAGCTGCTGCTGTGCGGCACTGACGTCGTCCGGCGTCTCGGGCGTGGGCGTCGTGGCGTCATCGGCCGGCACCCGTCCGGCCGCGGACACCGTGCGTCCGACCGTCCGCGAGTAGGCCGTCACGCCGAGGGCGGCGACGGTCAGTCCCGTCTTGATCAGCGACATCGCACCGACGCCCTGCTGCCCGGCGATCCGGTCGGCGTTGCTTCGCAGCTGCACCACGGAGCCGATCAGGTGGGCGCCGATCGCCGCGGCGTTAACCGGCGTCCAGCGGTCCCAGCCGGCGTTGGCCACCGCGCCGGAGTCACTCGGACGCACGGCCTCACCAGCCGCCGGGTTGAGCGCCACCGCGTTGGCCAGCGTGCCCCCGAACCAGGCGGCGAGCCCGACGTCGTGCAGCGATCGGGAGAGGGTGGAGGTGCTGCTCATCGGGTCTCGTCCACGCCCGTCTCGTCGATCTGCTCCTTGCGGACCTGCTCGCTGACCGTCTGCTGGTCGGTGACCGTCTCGGTGCCCAGCGCGACGCGCTCGACCGGCACGGTCTCCTTCGCCACAACGGGCTGCTCGGCGTGGAGGGTGACCTCGTGCTCCTCCTCGCTGATGGCGGGGCCGTCCAGGGCCGAGCCGCGGTTGGCCTCGGTGATCGGCTCGCGGACGACGCGGACCTCTTCGTGCGAGACCGGCACGGTCTGCGTCACGTTCTCGGTGACGACATACTTGCGCAGCTTGGCCCGCCCGGTCTCGACGTTCTGCGTGCCGACCTGCAGACGCTCCTCGGAGCGGGTCATCGCGTCGTCGGTGTTCGGGCCGGACGTGTCGTGGCCCTCGCGGGTGAAGTCGCCGCCGCCGGTCGCGTCGCCCGTGCTGGCCTGGTTGCCGCTGGTGCCGAGGAAACCCTGGTAGTGCTCGTAGAGCGCGTCGTTCTCGTGCTCCTCGAGGTGGCCGTCGGCGTCGACGCCCGGGGCGTCCTTGACCTGGTCCTTGGTGACGGCCAGGCGCAGGTCGTCCCCGTCCTGCGAGGCGCCGTACAGCGGGGCGAAGCTCTCCTTCGTGCCGAACAGTCCGGTGGAGATGGTGACCCAGCGCGGCTCCTCGGTCTGGTCGTCGAGGTAGATGCCGCCGATCTTGCCGATCTTGTCGCCGTTCGAGTCGATGGCGTTGTGGCCGATGATGCTCT
>CAZZZE010000040.1:0-5658 GCA_964658365.1 uncultured Jatrophihabitantaceae bacterium | reverse complement strand
GAAGCCGATTGCTCGACGTTGGCTGTCTGAGATGAGCGCGAAGGACCCCGAGGCTGGAGCGCGCGATCTAGGGGGCGAGCACCGACCGGCCGGCCGGGCAGTGCCGCATTAGGCTTATGGAGTTCGTCTACCCGCGATCGCAGGTTGATAACGCGCCGGGGCAGCTACTGCCGATCACCGACTGCGCGTCGGGGCAGCTGTGGACCCGCTGTTGCGGCCCGCGGCCATCCACGGCGGCTGCGAGTATGGGCGGCATGGAGCGCCAGCCGCTGATCGCGCCTGCCTGGCGCCGGGCCGCCCTGGTCAGCGCGCTGCTGGGCCTCGCGGTGTTCCTGTCGCTGGCCGTACTGACCTTCCACGCCGGGCGCACCGGGTTCGACTCATGGGCGTTCCGAGTCCTGCCCCGCCACATCTCCCCGAGCCACGAGCAGTTCCTGCTCAGTTTCACCGAACCGTCGGTCTCGGTGCTGCTGCTGATCCTGACCGCCGTGCTCGCCGCGTCGGCGCGGCGCGTCGACGTTGTGGGGCTGGTCGTCCTGGGGCCCAGCCTCGGCACGCTGCTCGTCGCCGGGGTCGTCAAGCCGGTCGTGCACCGCACCTTGTTCGCCGGCGCGACGGGCACCTACCCCAGCGGGCACGAGACGGGCGTGGCCTGCTCGGCGACGGTGTTGCTCGTTGCCTTCGGCCAGCTGCCGCTGCGCCGGGTGGCGAGGTGCGCACTCGCTGTGGTGCTGGGCGGGTGGGTGGTGGTCGCCGCGGTCGCGCTGACCCGCGGCTACTACCACTACGCCACCGACACGATCGGCGCGCTGGGGTTCTCGCTCGCCCTGGTGCTCGCGCTCGCCGCGCTGCTCGACCGGTGTGCGTCGACCTGGCCGGGCCGCCGTCCCCGGCCGGTGCCCGTCGACGAACCGGACGCTCAGTTGACGCCGCGGGTCTGACCGGCCCAGAACGGCTCGCGCAGTTTGAACTTCTGCAGCTTGCCGGTGGCCGTGCGGGGCAACTCGTCGACGAACTCGATGCGCTTCGGGCACTTGTAGCCCGCCAGGTTGGTGCGGCAGTGCGCGATCAGCTGTTCGGCCGTCACGTCGGATCCGTCGGCGACCACGAGCCCGGTCACGAGCTCGCCCCACTTCTCGTCCGGGATGCCGATGACCGCGACCTCCTTCACCGCCTCGTGCGACATCAAGGCGTCCTCGACCTCGATGGAGGACACGTTCTCGCCGCCGGAGATGATGACGTCCTTCTTGCGGTCGGAGATGACGACGTAGCCGTCCTCGTCGAGGTAGCCGCCGTCGCCGGTGTGGAACCAGTTGCCCTGCTGGACCTTCGCGGTCTCCTCGGGCTGTTGCCAGTAGGCCGCGAGGTTGTGGTTGGACTGCGCCAGAATCTCGCCGTCGGCGTCGACGCTCATCCGCACGCCGAGAGCGGGGGCGCCGGCGCGGCCGAGATTCTTCGCGCGCTCGTGGGTGTCGAGGTCGTCCCATTCGGCACGCGTGCGGTTGATCGTCAGCAGCGGCGAGGTCTCGGTGAGCCCGTAGATCTGGATGAACTCCCAGCCCAGCTCGTCGAGTACCCGCTCGATGATGCGGGTGGGCGGCGGCGCGCCGGCGGCGACGATACGCACCCGGTCGCGGCCCGGGATCTCACCGTCCCAGTTCTGCGCGCCGTCGAGCGCCGCCGCGATGACCGCCGGCGCGGCGCACATCGCGGTGACGCCGTGCCGCTCGATGCGGCGCAGGATCTCGGCGCCGTCGACCTTGCGCAGCACGATGTGCTGCGCGCCGACGCCGGTCATCGCGAACGGCATGCCCCAGCCGTTGGCGTGAAACATCGGCAGCGTGTGCAGGTAGACGTCGCGGTCGCTGATCGTCGTGTGCAGCCCGAACACGGCGGCGTTGAGCCAGTTGTTGCGGTGCGTCAGCTGCACGCCCTTCGGCCGGGCGGTCGTTCCGGAGGTGTAGTTGATCGTCGCCGTCGCGCCCTCGTCGGGCTCGGCCCACGGACGGGGTTCGACGCCGGGCAGGTACAGGTCGTCGTCCTCGCCGAGCACGAAGAGGTTGCCGACGGTCCCGGCCAGCGCGTCGAGCACGTCCTTGCGGTCGGGGTCGACGTAGACGACGTCGCAACCGGAATGCTCGACGATGTAGCGGATCTCGGGAACCGAGAGCCGGAAGTTCACCGGCACCAGCACCCGGCCGTAACCCGACACCCCGTAGAACGCCGTCAGCAGGCGCGCCGAGTTGTGCGAGACGAAGGCGACCCGGCCGCCGGTGGGCACCTCGAGCGCGTCGAGCTTGGCGGCCTGCGCCGCGGCGAGCTCGGCCATCCGGCGGTAGGTGATCTCGCCGAGGCCAGGGGCGGGCTGGTCGGGTTCGTCGACGATCGCGACCCGATCGGGGTAGACGCGCGCCCCGCGGTCGAGGAAGTCGCCGACGGTCAGCGGGAAGAACATCGCTTCACTGTGTCAGAACGTCCACGTAAAGAGAACGGCCCGGGAGGACGGTAGTCCTCCCGGGCCGGAGCTCGGTGCTGCGGCGTCAGCTCGAGACCCGCTCGCGGGCGGTGGCAGCGGCTGTGCGGGCCTGCGCGGCAGCGGCCTGGGCGGCGAGCTTCGCGGCCGCGGCCTGCTTGGCGACCACCGGGCCGTACTCGTCGGAGTAGTCCCTGGCGGCGTCGCGCGCGACCTTGGTGCCGGTGGCGACCTTGTCGGCCACGGCCGGTGCGTACTCGTCGACGTAGTCCTTCGCGACCTTGGCGCCGGTGGCGACCTTGTCGGCCACGACCGGTGCGTACTCGTCGACGTAGTCCTTCGCGATGTCACGGGCCTGCTGCGCCTTGATCGCGACAACCGGGCCGTACTCGTCGACGGCGTCGCGAGCGGCGTCCTTGGCGGTCTTGGCGGCGGTCGTGACCCGCTCGATCACGACGGGGGCGAGCTCACCGGCGACGGCCGGCAGGCTCGACGAGGCCACCGACTTTGCCGCTTTCCGGCCGCTCTTGCGCGCCTGCTTCTCGGCCTTCTCGGCGGCCTTGGCTGCGCGGCGGGACAGATCCTGGCCGGCGCTGCGGGCGGCCCCCAGAGCGCTCGCGGCGGCGGCAGCTCGAGCCTTCTTCGCCGCCTTCTTCTGGCGGCGGCTCTGCTTGCCCTCCTTCTTGCCGGCGCGGCCCGCGGTGATCTCGACCTTCTTGTCGTGCGCGGGTTCCAGCAGCCCGTCGGCGATGAGGCCGACGCCGATGCCGAACATCCAGACGTCCTTGGCGATGCCGGTGCCCTGCGGCGTGGGCCGCGGGTCGTTCGGCTGGTGCATGCCGGGGGTGTTCCAGTACAGGTTCAGCAGTGCGCCCGAGAAGCCGGCCACGCCGAGCCCGGCCACGACCGGGGACACGAACGGCGCGAGGACGACGGCGCCGAGGGCGACCTCACCCGCGCCCAGACCCTTGGTGAACAGCTTGGGATCGACCTTGCCGACGAACCCGTAGGTGCCCGACGCCATCCCGTGCACGCCCTTGGCGGTCTCCTCGTCGGCCTTGAGCTTGCCAAGGCCGCTGTTGAGGATGAACGCGCCGGTAACGACACGTAGCGGGGCGCGGCGGATCTTCGCCGACAAGCTCATTGGCTGTTCCTCCAGAGGAATCGGGTGCAGGGGGTCATACCCACGACGGTAACCACATATGCGCGTGCCATTCGCCGTAGGTGAGCAGCCCGCCGGTGAACAGGGGCCACATCCACACGAAGTCAGCGACGACGAGGCCGAGGTAGGTGCTGATGCCGGCGATGCCCCACGCCCGGCGCCGATCCGCGCGCCAGAACGGCTCGCCGGCCGGGACGCCTTGCAGCGACGGTCCCAGCAGCACGCCCAGCGCCAGGGTGAGCCCGAGGATCAGGAACGGCACCAGCGGCGCCATGTAGAACAGGAACATCGTGCGGCCGAGGTCCTGGAACCACACCAGCCAGCCGGCCGCGAACGCCACCCAGATGGCGGCTGCGCGCCAGTCGCGCCTGGTGATCCAGTGCCACGCCAGCCAGAGCAGCATCGGCACGAACCCCCACCACAGCAGCGGGGTACCGAGCAGCAGCACCTCGCGCGAGCACGTCGAGGCGCCGCAGGTCTTCTCGGCGCCGTTGTAGTAGAAATCGACCGGCCGGCCGAGCACCAGCCAGCTCCAGGGATTCGACTGGTAGGCGTGCGGGCTCTCGAGGCCTTCGTGGAACGTGTAGGCGTGGTAGTGGTAGTTGATCAGGGACCGGAGCGGCCCTGGGACCCAGCTCCACGCGTGGTGGGTGTCGGCCCAGTGCCGGTTCCACGAGTTCTCGCCGGTGAACCAGCCGAGCCAGCACAGCACGTAGGTGGCGATCGGGGCCACGATCAGCGACCCCAGGCTGGGCAGCACGCTGCGGTACACCCAGCTGGCCACCGGCCGACGCACACCGGCGGCCTTGAGCGCGCCGTGGTCCCAGACCACGGACATGACCCAGAACAGGACGAAGAACGACAGTGCCGTCCACTTGACGCCGGCCGCCGCGCCGATCATCACGCCGGCGACGATGCGCCACGGGCGCGGGCCGAGGGACGGCACCCCGCCGGACAGGTCGGCGCCGTCGGCGATCAGGCCGGCCAGGCGCGCGCGCACCTTGTCGCGGTCGAGGACCAGGGCACCGAAGCTGGCGATGACGAACGTCTGCAGGAAGATGTCGAGGATCGCCGTGCGGGCCAGGACGAGGGACATGCCCTCCATGGCCATCAGCAGTCCGGCGATGCCGCCGAACAGGTTCGAACGCATCATCCGTCGCGCGATGCGGCTGACCATGATCACGCCGAGCGTCCCGGCCAGCGCGGGCGCGATGCGCCACCCGAGCGAGTTGGTCAGGTACTCGCTGCTCCGGCCGCCGTCCCACAGGTATTCCGACCAGGCGATCAGCCACTTGCCCAGCGGCGGATGCACGATGAACATGTAGCCGCGGTTGTCCTCGTAGCCGTAGCGCAGCAGCTCCTGTGCCTCGGTGGCGTAATACACCTCGTCGAAGTTCATGCCGTTCTGCGGCACGACGTTTTTCCCGGGCGGCGAGCCCAGGGCCCAGAACCGGGTGATGCCGGCGATGACGGTGACGACGGCCAGCACCAGCCACCCCAGACGGGGGTGCGGGTCGCGCCACGGCTGCAGGCTCGCCGGCACCGGGCGCGACCGGCGGGGCGGGTCGGACGGCGCGCCGTCGGGTGCGGCGGCCGGGGCCTCGAGCGTCGCCGTCACGCGGCCGATAGTAGAGGTGCGTGCCTGGCGACCCGCCGGGCGCAGATCCGGGCAGTAGCGTTCAGCGTCGTGGCCGGACGCGTGATTCTCGCCGCGACGCCGATCGGGCAGCCCGGTGACGCGTCGGCCCGGCTGCGCGATGCGTTGGCGTCGGTGCCGGTACTGGCCGCCGAGGACACCCGCCGGTTGCTGCGGCTCTGTGGTGACCTCGGCGTCGAACCGGTCGGGCGCATCGTCTCGTTCTTCGACGCCAACGAGTCGGGCCGCGTGCCGCAGCTGCTCGAGTGCCTGCGCGCCGGCGAGGACGTCCTGGTCGTCACCGACGCCGGGATGCCGTCTGTCAGCGACCCCGGTTACCGCCTGGTCGTGGCCGCCGTCGACGCCGGCCTCGACGTCACCTGCCTG
>CAZZZE010000039.1:0-13642 GCA_964658365.1 uncultured Jatrophihabitantaceae bacterium | reverse complement strand
TGCAGGTGCGGCGCAGCACGCGGGCGCGCGGGTCCTCGGCGCGGTAGACGCGGTGCCCGAAGCCCATGAGCCGGTCGTGGCGGTCGAGGATGTCGGTGACGACCTTCTTGGCGTCGCCGGTCTTCTCGACCTCCTGGATCATCGGCAGCACGCGGGCCGGGGCGCCGCCGTGCAGCGGGCCGCTCATGGCTCCGATCGCGCCGGACATGGCCGCGGCGACGTCGGCGCCGGTGGAGGCGATGACGCGAGCGGTGAACGTCGAGGCGTTCATGCCGTGCTCGGCGGCGGAGCAGAAGTAGGCGTCGACGGCCTTGACGTGGCGGGGGTCGGGGTCGCCGCGCCAGCGGACCATGAACCGCTCGACGATGGTCTCGCTCTGGTCGATGCGGGCCTGCGGGATCGCCGGCGTCGACAACCCGCGGGCGGACTGCGCGGCATAGGACAGCGCCATGACGGCGGCGCGGGCCAGCTGCTCGCGGGCCTCCTCGTCGCTGATGTCCAGCAGCGGGCGGTAACCCCACACCGGCGCGAGCATGGCCAGCGCGGCCTGGACGTCGACCCGGACGTCGCCGGTGTGCACCGGGATCGGGAAGGGCTCGGCCGGTGGCAGGCCCGGGCCGAACTTGCCGTCTACGAGCAACGCCCAGACGTTGCCGAAGGTGACGTGCCCGGCGAGATCCTCGATGTCGACACCGCGGTAGCGCAGGGCGCCGCCGTCCTTGTCGGGCTCGGCGATCTCGGTCTCGAACGCGATGACGCCTTCGAGCCCCGGACTGTAATCGTCTGCCATTGCCGCGCTCCACTCGGGTAGTCCTGTTTTCGAACCTGTCTCGGGCCCCATTCTGCTCACACCCGGATCGCTCGGTGCGAGTGAGGTGCGAGGATTGGTGCGATGAGTGATCCAGCCGGTCTGCGCCGTCGGTACGCACGTGGTCACCTCGACGACGAGGCCGTCGCGGATTCGTGGTTCCCGCTGTTGCGGGCGTGGTTCGACGAGGCCGTCGCCGACCCTGACGTCGTCGAGGCGAACGCCGTGCAGTGGGCCACGGTGTCGCCCGAGGGGCTCCCCGCGGTGCGCACGGTGTTGGTGAAGGCGCTCGACGAGCGCGGCATCGTGATCTTCACGAACTACGGGTCGGCCAAGGGGCGCGATCTGGCCGCGCACCCGTACGCGGCCGCCGTCTTCGTGTGGCACGCCCACGAGCGGCAGGTGCGCCTGAGCGGTGCCGTGGAGCAGGTGTCGCGCGCCGAGACCGAGGCCTACTTCGCCTCGCGGCCGCGGGAGTCACAGCTCGGGGCGTGGGCCTCGCCGCAGTCGCAGGTCGTGCAGTCGCGAGCGGCGCTCGACGCGCTCGTCGAGCAGGCCGAGGCGCGGTTCGGGGACGGGCCGATCCCGGCGCCCCCGCACTGGGGCGGCTACCGCCTCACACCCGACACGGTCGAGTTCTGGCAGGGTCGGCCGGGGCGGGTGCATGACCGCATCCGCTTCCGGCTCGACGGCGCCTCCTCCGTGCGCGAACGCCTCGCCCCGTGAGCTCCGACGAGCAGCTCGACGCGGCGCCCGACCCGGCAGAGGCGCCCGACCAGGCCCGCCGACTGGGCCGCCTCCTGCGTCGGCAGGCCGTCGACACCCGACCGCTGACGATCCCGGCCTACAAGCGGCTGCTGATCGGGCAGGGCACGTCGTTCATCGGCTCGATGCTGACGCAGGTCGCGGTGCCGGTGCAGGTCTACAGGATCTCGCACTCGTCGCTGTACGTGGGGCTCGTCGGGTTCGCCGGGCTCGTGCCCATCGTCGTGTTCGGCCTGTACGGCGGTGCGATCGCCGACGCCGTCGACCGGCGCACGCTGTACTTCTGGTCCTCGCTCGGCACCTGGTTGGTCACGCTGGCCCTGCTCGCCCAGACGTTGAGCGGGCTGAACAACGTCGGCATCATCCTCGGCCTGGTCGTGGTGCAGTCGGCGTTCTTTGCCATCGCGTCGTCCGCGCGCGGCGCGATCATCCCGCGCATCGTCGACGCCGACCTGGTCCCGGCCGCGAACACGCTGAACTTCACCGTCGGCAACGTCGGGCAGGTCATCGGGCCGCTGATCGCCGGCGTCGTCGTGGCGCTGCCGCACGGCTTCGAGTACGCCTACTCCATCGACGGCCTGCTGTTCACCGCCGCGCTGTACTCGGCGCTCAAGCTGCCGTCGATCCCACCCGACGGCACGGCGCCGAAGCTGGGCCTGCGTTCGGTCGTCGAGGGACTGGCGTTCATCGCCACCCGGCCGGTGCTGGTCATGTCGTTCGCCGTCGACATCTGCGCAATGGTGCTGGCCATGCCCCGCGCGCTGTTCCCCGAGGTCGCCGACCAGCGCTTCCACGGCAACGTCGGGCCGCTCTACGCGGCCGTCGCGATCGGGTCGGTGCTGGCCGGGTTGTCCAGCGGATGGATCGGCCGGGTGCGCCGGCAGGGTGTGGCCCTGACGGTCGCCATCGTCGGCTGGGGTGGCGCCGTCGCACTGTCGGGCCTGGCTCATCAGCTGTGGCTGTGCGTCGCGCTGCTCGCGCTGGCGGGCGCGGCCGACCTCGTCAGCGCCGTCTACCGGCAGACGATCCTGCAGACCTACGCCCCGGACGAGATGCGCGGGCGTATGCAGGGCGTCTTCATCGCCGTCGTGTCCGGTGGTCCACGGCTGGGCGACGTGCGCGCGGGCGGAACCGAGGCTGTCACCGGGCCGACGTTCTCCTGGGTCGGCGGCGGCGTCGCGTGCATGGTCGTGGTGGCGATCGCCGGCGTCGCCGTGCGCTCGTTCTGGCGCTACGACGCGCGCGCCGAGGTCCCGGTCGAGCCGATACCGTCGACGGCATGAGCGGGCTGTGCGGGCAGGTCTGGACGATCACGTCGGGCGAGCACCGCGCCGAGATCGCCGAGGTCGGCGCGGGGTTGCGCAGCTACACCCGCAACGGCGTCGACGCCACCTGCCGCTACGGCGACGACGAGCTGCCGCCCAAGGGCTGTGGGACGACCCTGGTGCCGTGGCCGAACCGCATCCGCGACGGCCGCTACAGCGTCGACGGCGTCGAGCAGCAGCTCGCGCTCACCGAGCCCGACAAGCGCAACGCCATCCACGGCCTGGGCCGCTGGGCGCGCTGGACGCTGCTCGAGCACGCCGCCGACAGCGTGCGGCTCGGGTTCGACGTCGTGCCGCAGAAGGGCTACCCGTTCCCGGTGCACGCCGAGGTGCGTTACTCGGTGGGCGACAGCGGGCTGGACGTCGAGCTCTTGGGTCGTAACGACGGCAGCCAGCGGGCGCCGTTCGGGATGGGGTCGCACCCCTACCTCTCGACGCGCGGCGTGCCACTGGACGACGTGACGCTGACGATCCCCGTCGCCGAGACCTTCGACGTCGACGATCAGCAGATCCCGGTGGACCGGCGGCCGGTGTCCCGTGACGAGGACTTCCGGACGCCGGCCCGGCTCGGCGCGCGTCGCTTCGACCAGGGCTTCACCGGCGTCGAGTTCGCCCGCGGGCACGCCCGGGCCGAGCTGCGCGGCAACGGCTTCATGTCCGCGATCTGGTTCGACGACTCGTTTGGTTACCTGCAGGCCTACACCGTCGACGAGGTGTCGCCCGGGCAGTCCGGCGTGGCGTTCGAGCCGATGTCCAGCGCGCCGGACGCGTTCAACTCCGGCGACGGGCTGGTCGTCCTCGATCCGGGCGGCACCTGGACCGGTCGCTGGGGCATCGTCACCTAGCGCGCGGCAGCCCGGGCGGTCTGATAGCGCTCGAGGGCCACGAGCCGCTCCTGCTTGTGGTCGACGATCGGCTCGGGGTAGCCCGCCGGCGGCGCGTCGAGCTCCCACGGGGTGTGCGCGGCCTTGCCCGGGATGTCACGCAGCTCGGGGATCCAGCGCCGCACGTAGTCGCCCTGAGGGTCGAACTTCTGCCCCTGGGTGATCGGGTTGAAGATGCGGAAGTACGGCGCGGCGTCGGTGCCGCTGCCCGCCACCCACTGCCAGCCGTGCTGGTTGGAGGGCAGATCGCCGTCGACGAGGTGCGCCATGAAGTGCCGCGCGCCGTGCTGCCACTCGATGTGCAGGTCCTTGACCAGGAACGACGCGACGATCATCCGCACCCGGTTGTGCATCCAGCCCAAGCCCAGCAGCTGCCGCATGCCGGCGTCGACGATCGGGAAGCCGGTGCGGCCCTGCGTCCACGCCGTGAACGCCGGGCTGTCCGCCGGGGCGTACTGCATGCCGGCCAGCTCGGGCGAGAAGTACTCGCGCGCCGAGTCCGGCCAGGTGGCCAGGATGGTCGCGTAGAAGTCGCGCCACGCGAGCTCACCGCGATAGGTCTCGTCACTCGGGCCGAGGTCGGCGAGCAGCGTGCGCGGGTGGACGGCGCCGTACTTCAGGTACGCCGACATCCGCGACGTGCTGTTCAGGTCGGGCCGGTCACGCTCGTCGCCGTACCGCTCGAGCGCGGCGCGCCGGTAGGCCTGCCACGCCTTGCGGGCCGCCTCCTCGCCGGCCTCGGGCAGCTCGAGGCCCTCGGGCAGATCGGGGTCGGCCGGGATGTCGTCGCTGTCGAGACCGGTGTGCCAGTCGATCTTCCCGACGATCGCCGGCGCTGGCTTGCGCCAGCCGTGCTGCTTCCACGCCCGGTAGTAGGGCGTGTAGACCTTGTAGACGGAGCCGTCGGGCTTGGTCAGCCGGCCGGGCGCGACGGCGTACGGGGAACCCGTGCGCACCAGGGCGATCCCGTCCAGCGCCGCCTCGACGGCCTGGTCGCGACGGGTGCCGTACGGCCCGAAGTCGGCGCTGATGTGCACCCCGCTCGCGTCGACCTGCCGGGCGACCTCGGGCACGACGTCGACCGGGTCGCCGTGCCGGACGATCAGCCGGCCGCCGTGCGAGCGCAGGTCCGCGTCGAGCGCGCGCAGCGACCGGAACAGGAACGCGGTGCGCGGCGCCCCCGCCGGCCCGAGCAGGCGTGGGTCGAGAACGAACAGCGCCACCACGGGTCCGTCGGCGGACGCTGCATGCAGTGCGGGGTGGTCACGCAGGCGCAGATCACGCCGGAACCAGAGAACGGACGTCATGCCACAAGCCTGCCCCGTGACGCCCGGCGGCCAATCGGGAAGGGTGGGGGCGTGACCGAATCAGACGACATCTACGTAGGCACCGAGTTCAGCGCCGATCAGGGCACCAGCGAGACGCTGACCGGCGACAACACCCAGGACCCGCTCGACGCGGGCTACAACCCGCCCGACCGCCCCAACAAGAGCTGGCGCGGCGAGACGGCCGACGAGCTGCTCGAGGGCGAGAGCCTCGACGACCGCCTGGCCGAGGAGGTCCCCGACGTCAGCGAGGGCGACCTCGAGACCGCGTTCGAAGAAGACCGCGCCGGGCGCCTCGTCGCCCCGGACGAGGGCGCGCACGCGGTCGACGAGTCCGACGAGATCGCCACCGACGTCGGCCGCGACGGCTACGCCGCGAGTGCCGAGGAAGCCGCGGTGCACATCCAGCCGGAGCGGTAGACGAGGATGGTCTGATGGAGCTCACCAAATTCACCCACGCCTGTGTCCGCTTCGACGACGGCGACCGCACGCTGGTTCTCGACCCGGGAGTGTTCAGCGAGATCGACGACGCCCTCGACGGCGCCGATGCGATCTTCGTGACCCACGAGCACGCCGACCACATCGAGCCCGACAGGATCCGCGCGGCGCTCGAGCGCGACCCGCGCCTGCGGCTGTACGCGCCGTCGTCGGTCGCCGACACGTTCGCCGAACTGGGTGAGCAGGTGGTCACGGTCGAGGCGGGGCAGTCGCTGGAGGTGGCCGGCTTCCCGGTGCGCACGTTCGGCGGCCAGCACGCGGTGATCCACCCGTCGATCCCGGTCATCGCCAACGTGGGCGTCCTCGTCGCCGACGCCGTCTACCATCCGGGCGACTCGTTCGTCGTCCCGCCCGTCGACGTCGCGCTGCTGCTCGCGCCCATGCACGCGCCCTGGTCGAAGACGTCCGAGGTGATCGACTTCGTCGCGGGTGTGAACGCGGCGAAGGTGACCGGCATCCACGACAGCCTGCTGACCCCACCGGCGCTGCAGATGGTCGAGGGGCTCGTCGGGCGCATCGGCGGCCGCGAGTTCGTCCACCTCTCCGCCCGGGAGACCCTGACCGTATGACCGGGTGCGCTCCGCGCGCCGAAGGCCAGGCCCGTTCGTCGCGCTCCGACCGCGTCGTCGCGTGACAGCCGAGGCGGCTCGCGCGTTGCTGCGCCGCGTCCCGGTCCTCGACGGTCACAACGACCTCGCGTGGGAGATGCGCGACCAGTTCGACTACGACCTGGACGCCTACCCGCTCGACGTCCGCGGTGGGCGCACCCAGACCGATCTCGTCCGGCTTGCCGAGGGCGGGGTCGGCGCGCAGTTCTGGTCGGTGTTCGTGCCGTGCAAGCTGGGCGAGCGGGCGGTGACGGCCACGATCGAGCAGATCGATTTCGTCCTGCGCATGATCGCGCGCTACCCGGCGCGACTCGCGCTCGCCCTCACCGCCACCGACGTCGAGCAGGCGCTGAGCGAGGGTCGGATCGCGTCGCTGCTCGGTGCCGAGGGCGGGCACTCGATCGACTCGTCGCTGGCCGTGCTGCGCACGCTGCACGCGCTCGGCGTGCGTTACCTGACGCTGACCCACAACGACAACGTCCCGTGGGCCGATTCCGCGACCGACGAACCGGCCGTCGGCGGGCTGTCGGACTTCGGCCGCGACGTCGTGCGCGAGATGAACCGGCTCGGCATGCTCGTCGATCTGTCGCACGTGGCGGCCACCACCATGCGGGACGCGCTGACCACCAGCGCCGCGCCGGTGATCTTCAGTCACTCGTCGGCCCGGGCGGTCAACGACCACGTCCGCAACGTGCCCGACGACGTGCTCGCCACGCTCGCCACCAACGGCGGCGTGTGCATGGTGACCTTCGTGCCCGCCTTCGTCTCGAACGACGTCCGTGAGTGGGACGAGGTGGTACTGGCCGAGATGGCCGAGCGCGGCGAGGACCGGCGCGACTGGCTCGCCCACCAGCAGGCCGCACAGCGCTACGCGCAGCGCGTCCCGGCACCCGTGGCCACCGTCGCGCAGATCGCCGACCACGTCGAGCACGTGCGCGCGGTGGCGGGCGTCGAGCACGTCGGCCTGGGTGGCGACTTCGACGGTTGCGATCCCATGCCCTCGGGTATGGAGGACGTCTCGTGTTACCCGGCGCTCGTCGCCGAGTTGCTCGACCGGTCGTGGTCCGACAGCGACGTTGCGGCCCTGACACACCGCAACGCACTACGAGTGCTGCGCGACGCCGAGCAGGTCAGTTCTGCGGCAACTCGCCGTAGGCGACGATCGACAGGAACTTGATCGGCAGCTCCACGAGCTCGACCGGCCCGTGCGGCGCCTCGCCGTCGAACTGGAGCGCGTCGCCGACGCGCATCCTGAACTGGTTCTTGCCGTGGCCGTACACGATGACGCCTTCGAGCATGTACAGGAACTCGGTGCCGGCGTGCTGGAACAGCGGGAAGACCTCGCTGGCCTCGGTCAGGGTGACGAACGAGGCCTCCATGCGCTTGTGCGCACCGCGCAGGGCACCGAGCAGCGTGTACTCGTGCTGTACGCGCGTGCCGCGCCCCACGATGCGGGCGCCGTGGCCGGCGGGGGTGAACACCGCCTCCAGGTCGGCGTCGAGCCCGCGGAACAACGCCGACACCGGGACGCCGAGCCCGGCGGCGAGGCGTCCGAGGGTGGTGAGGCTGCACGAGGTCTGCGCGTTCTCGATCTTGGAGAACATCGCCTTCGAGATGCCGACGATCTGGGCCATCTCGGCCACGGACCGTCCCGAGGCCTGCCGGTAGGCGCGCACCTGGCGGCCGATGACCTGCTCGAGACCCTGCCCCGCGGGCGCGGGCTCGGTCGCAGCGTTATCGGGTGTCGCGTCGAGAGCCACGACCGCTGATGCTACGACGCCGGCCCGTCACCTCATCTGACCCGCGCCGACGTAGGGGTGCGCGGTACGCGTGAGCTCACCCTCGGCGAAGCGAGCCAGCCGGAAGTCCGACTCGGGGATCGCCGGCACCGTGCTGCGGCCGTGCAGCACGAGGTCGGCGAGCAGTTCGCCGACCGCGGCGGAGATCTTGAAGCCGTGCCCGCTGAAACCGGTCGCGAGGAACAGCTCGTCGACCGGCGTGGCCGAAATGATCGGGTTGAAGTCGGGGGTGACGTCGTAGCAGCCGGCGTAGGTCGACGACAGCGACGCCTCCAGGGCCGGGAAGCGATGCGCGAACTTCGTGACCGCGACCTCGATCTGCTCGTCGTCGGCGCCGTTGCGGTAGTCGTCCGGGTCGGCCGGGTGCAGGTGCTCGAGGTCGCTGTTGCCGAGCAGCAGTTCGCCGGAGATCTCCGGTCGGACGTACTGCAGTCGCACGAGGTCCGACAGCACCGGCACCGGGCCGAGGGCGCGGCCGGGGTCGACCAGCAGGATCGGTTCGCGGTGCACCGACACCGGGACGTCGAGCCCGTGCTCGGCCACCAGCGCCGGTGTCCACGGCCCGGCGGCCACCACCACCGAACCGGCGGCGACGACGTCACCGCCCGCGGTGCGCACGCCCCGCACCCGGCCGCCCGCGACGTCGAGCCCGGTGACCGGGGTGCCGGGCCGGACCCGCGCGCCGGCGCGGCGGGCCTGCCCCGCGTAGGCCATCGCTGTCGAGTAGGCGTCGCCGTAGCCGCCGCGCGGCTCGTAGGCGAAGGCGGCGAAGTCGTCGAGGCGGGCCGTCGGCCACAGGCCCGCGACGTCCTCGGCGTCGATCAGCCGAGTGTCGACCCCGAGCGCCTGCTGGGCGGCGACGCTGGCCCGGAACGGCTCGACGTTCTCGGGCCCGACCGCGGCGACGTAGCCGACCTGCGCGAAGCCGACCTCCGCCTCGAGCAGGGTGCCGGCCTGCTCGAGCACCTCGGTGCCGCGCAGCGCCATCGCCGCGAGCGACGGCACCCCGTAGTGGCAGCGCACGATGCCGCTGGACTTCCCGGTGCCGGCCGAGGCCAGCGAGCCCCGCTCGAGGACGAGCACGTCGCTGACGCCCCGGCTGGTCAGGGCCCAGGCGGCGGCGAGCCCCTCGATGCCACCGCCGACGATGACGACGTCGGCGGTATCGGCAGCGGTCATCGCCCGGGCACCCAGGACGTGCCCGCCAGCGGCACCCGGGCCATGGCCGCCGCTTCGACGGTGAGTGCGACCAGGTCCTCGGGCTCGAGATGCAGCAGGTGCGCCTTGCCGCACGCCCGGGCCAGCGTCTGCGCCTCGAGCGTCATCACCCGCAGGAAGTTGGCGATCCGCCGCCCGCCGAGCACCGGGTCTAGGCGGGCGGCCAACGTCTCGTCCTGGGTGGTGATCCCGGCCGGGTCCTGTCCGCCGTGGTAGGCGTCGAAAGCTCCGGCGGTGGTGCCCAGGCGCTGGTAGTCCGCCTCGAACCGGACGTCGTTGTCGCCGAGCGCGATGAGCGCTGCGGTGCCGATCGAGACGGCGTCGGCGCCCAGGGCCAGCGCCTTGGCCATGTCGGCGCCGCCGCGGATGCCGCCCGAGACCACGAGCTGCACCTTGCGGTGGACGCCCTGCTCCTGCAACGCCTCGACCGCCTGCGGCAACGCCGCGAGGGTGGGGATCCCGACGTGCTCGATGAACACGCTCTGCGTGGCGGCGGTGCCGCCCTGCATGCCGTCGAGCACCACGACGTCCGCCCCGGCCTTCACCGCGAGGCTGACGTCGAAGTAGGTGCGCGACGCGCCGACCTTGACGAAGATCGGCTTCTCCCAGTCGGTGATCTCGCGCAGTTCGAGGATCTTGATCGCGAGGTCGTCGGGCCCGGTCCAGTCCGGGTGCCGGCAGGCGCTGCGCTGGTCGACGCCCACCGGCAGGGTGCGCATCTGTGCGACCCGCTCGGTGAGCTTCTGGCCCATCAGCATCCCGCCGCCCCCGGGCTTGGCGCCCTGGCCCAGGACGATCTCGATGGCGTCGGCGCGGCGCAGGTCGTCGGGGTTCATGCCGTAGCGCGACGGCAGGTACTGGTACACGAGTGTCTTGGAGTGCTCGCGCTCCTCGGGTGTCATGCCACCGTCGCCGGTCGTCGTCGACGTGCCGACCTCGCTGGCTCCGCGGCCGAGCGCCTCCTTGGCGTTCGCGGACAGGGCACCGAAGCTCATCCCGGCGATGGTGACCGGGGTCGCCAGGCGCACGGGGAACTTCGCGTTGCGGTCACCGAGCACGACGTCGGTGTCGCAGCGCTCGCGGTAGCCCTCGAGCGGGTAGCGCGACATGCTGGCGCCGAGCAGCAGCAGGTCGTCGAAGTGCGGCAGCGCCCGCTTGGCGCCCCAGCCGCGGATGTCGTACACGCCGGTCGTCGCGGCCCGCTGGATCTCGGCGATGGTGGCCGGGTCGAAGCTGGCGGACAGCCGGGCGCTGCGGGGATCGCTCACTTGTCACAGCTCCTGTGGACGGGCGTCGTCGATGTCGTAGTTGTAGAGCGTGCGGGCCGAGCCGTAGCGGGTGAACTCGGCCGGATCGGCGGCGATGCCGGCCGCGTGCAGCAGCGCGGCCAGCTCGACGCGGTGCTCGTCGCGCAGCGGCTTGGCCACGCAGTCGGCGCCGAGGGACTTCACCCGGCCGCGCACGAAGATCTGCGTCTCGTAGACCGAGTCTCCCAACGCGTCGCCCGCGTCGCCGCAGACCACCAGCCGGCCGGCCTGCGCCATGAAGGCGCTGACGTGCCCGACGTCGCCGCCGACGACGATGTCCGCGCCCTTGAGCGAGATGCCGCAGCGCGCGCCGGCGTTGCCCTCGATCACGAGCAGCCCGCCGTGTGCGGTGGCGCCGGCCGACTGCGAGGCGTTGCCGCGGACGCGCACCGACCCGGACATCATGTTCTCGGCCAGCCCGGTGCCGGCGTTGCCGTCGACCAGCACGTGCGCGCGCTGGTTCATCCCGGCGCAGTAGTAGCCGACGTGGCCGTCAATGCGGACGTCGAGCTCGGCGTCCAGGCCGACGGCGAGATTGTGCCGACCCTCCGGGTTCGTGACCCGCCACCGGCTGCCGGCCGCTGCCCGGTGCAGTGCCCGGTTCAGCTCGGTGGCCGAGTCCTGCCGGAGGTCGACGAGGGTCTCGGCGGTCCCGGCCGCCTCCGGTGGGCCGTCGATCAGCGATTCCACGTGTACACCTCTTCCGGTTCCGGTTCGAAGATGAGCGCGTCGGCGATGCCGGGCAGCCCGGCCAGCGCCCGGTACTCCGAGGCCATGGCGACCCACTCGGTCGTCTCGGCGACGATGGCCGGCTTGCAGGCGACCGCGTCGCGCACCACAGCGAAGGAGTCGGCGGTCGCGACGAGGAGGGTGTAGAAGCCGTCGAAGCGCTCGCAGAGCAGGCGCAGCGCCTTGTCGAGGTCGGCACCGCCGGCGAGCTGGTGGGCGATGAACCGGGCCCCGACCTCGGAGTCGTTCTCGCTGTCGAAGGCGACGCCCTCGGCGGCGAGTTCGCGGCGGATCGTCGCGTGGTTGCTGAACGAGCCGTTGTGCACCAGGCAGATCTCGGCGCCCGCCGAGAACGGGTGCGAGCCCGCGGCGGTGACCGCCGACTCGGTGGCCATCCGGGTGTGGCCGACGGCCTGCCACCCGCTGGCGGCGGCGAGGTCGAACTCCGCCAACAGGGTCGCGGGGTGCCCGGCCCCCTTGAGCACGACGCTGTCGCGTCCCCAGCTGGTGATCGTGGCCTCCGGCCGGGCGTCGTGCACGGCGGCGATCAGCTCGGCGGGTCCCAGCTCGGAGCGCACCACGGTGGTGGGCCCGGCCGCGATCAGCTCGGCCACCGGCTGCACCGCGGCGAGCTGCTGCGGGGTGGCCAGCACCCCGAGAGTGCTGCCGCCGGCCGGTGCGGTGTAGCGCGGGTCGCCGTAGACGGCGACGCCGGCGGAGTCGGTCCCGCGGTCGGCGAGCTGGCGCAGCATGCCGGCGGTCAGCGTGCCGAGGTCGGCGCGCAGCGCGTCGCTGCGCAGGTGGAGTCCGGCGATGCCGCACATTGGGCGGACCGTCCTTTCGGGCGCAGGGGAGCAGGGTCAGACGGCGGTCAGGTAGTGCTCGATCTCCCAGGGCGTCACCTGGTTGTGCCAGGTGTAGAACTCCTCGCGCTTGAGGTCGGCGTAGTACGCGGCGACCCCTGCCGCGGGGTCGACGGCGTCGAGGGCCGCGGTGATCACCGGGTCCTGCTCGAAGGCGTGCACCGCGTCGAGCAGGGTGCGGGGCAGTGCCGGGCCGTCCTGTGCCCCCGGCGTGCCCGGATCGAGGCCGCGCTCCAGACCGTCGAGCCCGGCGGCGATCACCGCGGCCGCTGCGAGGTACGGATCGGCCGAACCGTCGGCGCCCCGCAGCTCGAAGCGGTTGCCGTCGGGCACCCGGACGAGGTGGGTGCGGTCGTTGCCGCCGTAGGTCGCGATCCGCGGCGGGGCCCAGGTGGCGCCGGAGCTGGTCGTCGCGGCACCCGTGCGCTTGTAGGAGTTGACCGTCGGCGCGATGAGGGCGTGCAGTCCGGGAGCGTGCGCGAGCACGCCGGCGAGGAAGGAGTAGGCCTCGGGCGAGAGGCCCAGTCCGTAGCGGTCCGCGGCATCGGCCGGGAACACCGGCGTGCCGTCGCGCCACAACGACAGGTGCAGGTGCAGGCCGGTGCCGGTGCGCTCGGTGAACGGTTTCGGCATGAAGGTGGCGAGCATGCCGCGTTGCTCCGCGAGCATGTGGATCAGATAGCGCAGCGTGATGACCCGATCGGCGGTGGTCAGGACGTCGCTGTAGGCGAAGTTCTGCTCGAACTGGCCGTTGCCGTCCTCGTGGTCGCTCGCGTACGGCTCCCAGCCCATCTCGTCCATGGCGTCGGTGACCGCGGACAGGTGGTCGAACATCCGCGTCACCCTCCGGGCGTCGTAACACGGCTGTGCCGCGTCGTCGCGGTCGTCGGCGACGACCAGCGTGCCGTCGGCGTTACGGCGCAGCAGGAAGTACTCGACCTCGGCCCCGGCGCGCACCTCCAGGCCCAGCCCGGCGGCGCGTTCGAGGACCGCGCGCAGGATGTTGCGGGGCGCGAAGGGATGCACGGCGCCCTCGACGTGGGCGTTGCAGTGCACCATCGCCAGTCCCGGCCGGACGAACGGCAGTGGCGTGTACGAGGAGAGGTCGGGCAGCGCCATGACGTCGGGATCGCGCGGCGTCTGACCCAATCCGCCCGCGGCGTAGCCGGCGAACCCGACCCCCTCGTCCTGCAGCAGGTCGGCCGCGCGTGCCGGCACGAGCTTGGCGCACGGCTTGCCGAGCAGCGTGCTGAAGGTGGCCAACAGGTGCTTGGTGCCGTCGTTCTCGGTCCGCTGCCGCAGCGACCGGGCCCCGAGCGGGTCGGCGGTGCGGACGTCGTCGAGCGCTGTCATCGGATCATCCCCGAGTTTCCTGGCAGTGGACGAAGTGGACTGTTGGGAGACTAACGCATCCGGTGCCGGTGTCGCGCCGCTTTGACCGGCTTGTGATGCCGGCGAAACACAACGCTTGTTTCCTGTCAGTGGTTGAAGTTTCCGCAGAGGCGACGCGGAC
>CAZZZE010000038.1:0-13737 GCA_964658365.1 uncultured Jatrophihabitantaceae bacterium | reverse complement strand
GGTCACGACGGTGATGAGCAGGATCAGCGCGAGCGCCAGGTTGAACCAGAAGACCGAGCGCCAGTCGCCGGCGCCGACGAGCAGCCCTCCGACGACCGGCCCGAGCGCCAGCGCCAGCCCCGACACCGCCGACCACGCGCCGAGCGCCCGCGCCCGTTCGCCCCGCTCCGGGTAGAGCTGCCGGATCGCCGACAGCGTGCCGGGCTCGCAGGCCGCGGCACCCAGGCCCATCACCGCGCGGCCGGCGATGACCAGCGAGATACCCGACGCGAGCGCGCACATCAGCGAGCCCACGCCGAAGGCCGCCACGCCCACGAGCATCAACCGCCGGCGACCGAAGCGGTCACCGAGCGTGCCGCCGAGCAACATCAGGCTGGCGAACACCAGCGCATACGCGTTGATCACCCACTGCAGCGGGATCACGCCGGCCGAGATGTCGGACTCGAGGTCGCCGAGCGTGACGCTGACGATCGTCGTATCGAGGAAGGTCAGGAACAGCACCGCCAGGACGGTGCCCAGGGCCGCACCACGGGACGCGCGCAGCTCGGCCATGCCGGACAGTCTGGCAAAGCGGTGCGCGGGCTGCCGTCGAGCACGGTGCGCCGACCCGGTTGTTGCGGCCGCAAGGGACTCGCGAAATAAATGAGTTGCGACGGGTCCCGGGCCGCCGATAATCTTCGCGCACTGAACCGAACGGGCGCCTCGACGCGCCCCGCGACTGCAGAAGGGTGGTGGCCGACATGGAGAACGTCATGACTTGCTCGCCGACGATCGCGGCCACCCCGGCCTTCGCGCAGGACCGCGCCTTCATCACGTCCGGCGCCGAGCTGTCGATGTCGGCCCTGCGCTCGTGGAGCAACGACGTCGCGACGCTGCGCGCCGACATCGATCGCGTGCGCGTCGTGCCGACGAGCGTCCACGCCGTCGACGGCTACCGGCCCACGAATGCCGCAGCACTCGCCAAGCAGGGCGCACCGCCTCGAGGAGAACCCCGCTGACACCCGTCAGCGAACGGCACTCCTCGAGGCCGCGGCTCCCTACCTGGGAACCGCGGCCTCGTTGTTTTTCCACCGACGAACAGCACACCGAGAACCAGAAGGAGGTGACCCGACGTGTTGACCAGCTGCAGCGAAACGACCGACGGCACGGCGGACTCCGTGCTCGACCCGATCGGGATCGACGCACTTGACCCGCTGTCGAAGCAGTGCCCGGACGACCTGCCCTGCCGGGTGGAGAACTCCGAGCTCTGGTTCGCCGACACCCCGGCCGAGCTCGAACGTGCGAAGTCGTTCTGCCACGGCTGCCCGGCCCGGCTGACCTGCCTCGCCGGCGCCGTCGAGCGTCGGGAGCCGTGGGGGGTCTGGGGCGGCGAGATCTTCGAACGCGGAGCGATCGTCGCCCACAAGCGGCCCCGCGGACGTCCGCGCAAGGCCGACCGGACCGAGGTCGCCGCATGACGTCCGCCGGTCCGAACCCCATCGACCACCTCACCCGAGGGAGCATCACGATGTACGCACTGCACGAAGCCTTGGCTCGCGAGCGAATGCGCGAGGACCAACGGCGCAGCCGCGAGGCCAACCTGGCCCGCGAGCTGTCCGCCCAGCGCCGCTGGAACCGCGTCTCGCGGTATGCGCGAGCCGCCGAGCGGCGACACGCCGGCAACGCCCTGAACGCCGACACGGCGGACTGGGCGCTGGCGCGCTAGCGGGACGTGGCGCCCACCCGTCCGTCGACGGGTGGGCGCCCACGCGTCATCTCACCACCACTGATGGTCGAGCTTTGCCTCGATCGAACGCACGAACCGGCGGGTGCACGGCCCGCAGACCCACCGGCGGCGGGTTCCCTCGCTGGTCTCGATCAGATCCGCCGACCAGCCGAGCGGCGGGACGCCGCCGGCACTTCCCTCGGCCGCCGCGCCGCACAGCGAGCAGCGGGGCTCCGCCTGGTCGCTCACGTCTTGATCGATCGTCTCCGTACTGCTCACCTGTGCCATTCCATCGCGCGAGCCGCCGCAGGTAAAGCACCGCCGAGGCTCAGTCGTACGTGAATCCGGGTTGCCACTGCTCGGCCAGGGCGCGGTACGGGGCTGTGGCGCCCAGCTGGCACAGCACGCCGAGCGAGCCGAGGGTCACCCGGTGGATGAGGAAGTAGCTGGGCGGCAGGTTGAACAGCCGGCCCACGCGACCCTCCTCACTGCGCGGATCGCCCAGGCGCGCGGCCTGACCGCGCATCCACTCGCGGGTGAAGGTGAACGTCGGCTCGCGCAGCGGTTCGAGGACCGGGCCGAGGTAGTCCATGACCTGGCGTGCGGTGACGTCGACACCCGGCTGTACGAAGCCCAGGCCGCGCAGCAGGGCCAGCGCACCCTCGGCGTCGTTGTCGACGGCGAGGCGGGTCAGCCGCCCGAGATCGCGCGGGTAGCCATCGGGCAGCCGGGCGACGGCCCCGAAGTCGATGACCCCGAGCCGGCCGTCGGCGAGCATGCGGAAGTTGCCCGGGTGCGGGTCGGCGTGCAGCAGTCCTGCGCGGGCCGGCGCCGAGTAGTGCAGCAGGGCCAGCAGGGAACCTGCGCGGTCGCGTTGGTCCTGCGTGCCGCTGGTGATGATCGTCGACAGCTGGGTGCCGGGCAGCCACTCGCTGACCACTGCCTTCGGGGCGCTGGCCACGACCCGTGGCACCGCGATCTGGGGGTCGTCGGCGTAGGCGGCCGCGAAGGCGCGCTGCGACTGCGCTTCGAGGGTGTAGTCGAGTTCCTCGAGGACCCGATCCTTCAGCTCCGCGAGCAGCGGCTTGACGTCGAGCCCGGGCGAGATCTTGCCGAACAGCCAGGCGAAGCGGGTCAGCTGGGACAGGTCGGCCATCAGGGCCGGGCCCGCGCCCGGGTACTGCAGCTTGACGGCGACCTCGCGGCCGTCGGCCCAGACCGCGTGGTGCACCTGGCCGATGCTCGCCGCCGCGGCCGGCTCCTCGTCGAACTCGCGGAAGCGCTCGTGCCAGCTGGTGCCGAACTGCTCGTCCAGCACCTTGTGCACGGTGCTCGTGGCCATCGGCGGCGCGGCCTCCTGCAGCTTGGTCAGCGCCTCGCGGTACGGGGCGGCGTGCTCCTCGGGCAGCGCCGCCTCGAACACCGACAGCGCCTGGCCGAGCTTCATCGCCCCGCCCTTGAGTTCGCCGAGCACGCTGAACAGCTGCTCGGCGGTCTTGGCCTGCAACTCGGCGGCGACGTCAGCCTGCGAGCGGCCGGTCATCCGCCGACCGAAGCCGAGTGTCGCCCGGCCGGCCACGCCGAGCGGGAGTGACGCGAGCTTGGCGGTGCGGGCACCGCGGCGTTGCGGGATCTCGGGCTTGTCGGTCACACGTCTCATTGTGCCTACTGCCATGACCGGCCGCCGCTCAGCACCCCGGCGGGGGACGGTCGGCCGCCGGCGGGCCGGCTCGGGCCGGGTCCAGCCCGCAGTCGCAGGCGGGGTGCGGGGTCCATGAGCGGCGCCGCACCCGCCAGTCCGGCGGGTGGATCTCGAGCGTGCCGTCGATCGTGGCTGGGTCGCCGCCGTCGAGGAAGGTGAGGATCTGCATGGCTGCAACGCCGACGGCCAGCGTGCCGACCACGGCGTCGGACGTCGGGCCGTAGCGTCGCGGAACCGCGAGCTGGGCTGACAGCACCGACCACGCCGGATCGCGGTCGAGCCGGTGCCGATCGGCGCACCGCAGGCAGCTGGTCAGGCCGGGCAGCACCAGCGGCCCGATGACGGCGTGGTCGACGCCGACCGCGAGGCGCAGGTGCGCCGCCCCCGAGGCGTGCAGCGCGCCGCGTCGCTCCTCTTCGACCGGCCCGGCGTGCGCCAGGACGGTGAGCTCCGGGACGTCCTCGGACGCCAACGGTGTGACATCGGCGTCGGGGGCGGCTCGCAGGACGGCCTGCACCGCGGCGACCTGCAGGTCGTCGCCCTCGTCGCCGGGTTCGACGCCGCCGGGCACCGCGTGCAGCAAGCGCACCGTCCCGCCCATCGCGCACCGCACCCGTCCGACCCCGGCTGCGGCCAGCAGGGCGGCCAGATGGACGGTGGCCGCGGTGTCACCGGCGACAACCACGGCGTAGTGACGGCGCGCGTACAGCAGCTCGGCGGCGTCGTCGCCGTGGCGCGCGGCGAGCGCGCTGAGCTGGCCGGCGAGCCGGGGGACCGGCGGAGTGCGGCGCAGGTCCTCGTCGCGGGTGCGCGGCCACAGGAACCCGTCGCACACCAGCGTTTCCAGGGCAGCCCGGGTGTCGGGCGCGAGCGGGGGCAGCTCACCGGGTTCGGGGTGGGCGGCCGCGACATGGGCCAGGACGGTGCCCGGCAGCCCGTCGACGACCACGCCTCGGTTGCCGAGTTCGAGGTGCACGGAGTCAGCCGTGCGCCACAGCAACCGGGCGGCCGGGCTGAGCGCGAGGCCGGCGCCCGCTACGGCGCTGGACCGGGCCGGAGGGGTGCTGGGCGACGTCACGCCGCCATCGTCCCGCGCCGGCCGACGGTGTTGCGGACTTGTCCACACCCCGGACGGCGCAGGATGATTCCGCACCGTGGTCGATGTGGGTAACCGCTCACTGACGGTGATCAGGGATAACCCTAAAGTCAATATTCACACCTGTGGACGGGCGTGTGCACAACCACTCGCGTGCAAGCGGTCGGGCGGTCAGGCGGTCGGCGGGTCGTCCGGATCGGACGGGTCCGGCGTGTCCGCGCTCAGGTCGGGCGTGTCGCCGCCGAGCAGCTCGCTGAGGTCGTCGGGCGCGACGAAGTCCTTCTCGGACATCACCGTGTCGCCGAAGCCGAGCGGGTCGTCGAGATCGTCGGTCGTGGGCAGCAGGTCGGGGTGGGTCCAGATCGCGTCGCGGCCGCTGACGCCGCGCTTCTCGGTGACGCTCCACCACAGGGCCGCGGCATCGCGCAGGCGGCGGGGCCGCAGCTCGAGCCCGACGAGGGTCGCGAACGTCTGCTCGGCCGGACCACCGGAGGCGCGGCGTCGGCGGGTGGCTTCGCGCAGGGCGACGGCACCAGGCATCCGGTCGGTGGCCGCGCCGGCGACGACGGTGTCGACCCAGCCCTCGATCAGCGCGAGCAGCGTCTCGAGGCGCCGCAGGGCGTTGCGCTGCTCGGCGGTCTCCTGCGGCGCGAACAGGCCGCCGCCGAGTGCCTCCTGGATGCCCTGAGGGTTCATCGGATCGATGGTGCGCATGGCGTCCTCGAGGGCCGACATGTCCAGGGTGATCCCACGCGAGTAGGCGTCGATCGTGTCGAGCAGGTGCTGGCGCAGCCAGGGGACGTGCGCGAACAGCCGCTGGTGGGCGGCCTCGCGCAGGGCCAGGTACAGCCGGATCTCCTCGGCCGGTCGCTCGAGACCCTCGCTGAAGGCGGCGATGTTGGCCGGGACGAGCGCGGCGGCGCCGATCGGGCCGAGCGGGATGCCGATGTCGGTGGCCGACACGACTTCCTGGGCCAGACCGCCCAGGCCCTGGCCCACCTGAGCCCCGAACATGAGGCCGCCGACCTGTTGCATGATGCCGGCCAGCGGGTTGCCCTCGCCGCCGAGGATCTGCGCCTGCTCCTCGGGGATGGCGGCCGACATGGCGGCGACCACCCGGGCCGCGACCGGCTCGCACAGCGCCGACCAGACGGGCAGCGTCTTGTCGAGCCATTCGTTGCGCGACCACGACTCGATGGACTGCACGCCGGACGGCAGGTCTGTGACGTCGTCGAGCCAGAGGTCGGCCAGCCGGATGGCTTCGGAGACGCCGAGCCGCTCGGCGGGGCTGACGATCGCGTTGCCGGCACCGCCCTGCGCGAGGGTGGTGATGGCGAGCTGCTTGGCGAGATCCCAATTCACCGGGCCGCCCGACCACGACAGCATCTTCTGCAGTTCGGCGAAGAACGGCATCTGGCCCATGGGGTTGTTCGGGTCGCCGTCGCCGTCGCCCCCGCCGGGGGTGCCGCCGAGTCCGAAGCCGAAGCCGAAGTTGCTCATGGGGTTCACGGTAGTAGCGACGAACGGCCGGCGCGCGGGGTTCCGGCCGCGCTCCGCGTTGCGCCGAGGGCGAACGCACCGGCGCCGGTAGCGTCCGTGCGGTGGCATGGGCGTTCTGGCTGGCTGTTCCGGTCGTGGTGACGCTGCTGGCCGCGCTGTGGTCGTGGGTGCGCACGCGACCCCGCCGGCTGCCCGACACCGCCGAGTCGATGCGCGCCCACAGCGCCTACCTCGACGCCCTCGGCGCCTCGACGCGCCCGCCGGCGACGAGGCCCGACGAGCGGGACTGACCGCCCGGTTACGCTGCGCGGGTGGTTCGTCTCCCGCTGCCGTCGGCCGAGCGTGTTCCGGGCGGGCGAGCCTGGGCCGCGCTGAGCCGGCGGGTGCGCACCCTCATCGTGGCCGGTGTGCTGTTCCTCGTCCTGTTCGTCCTGGCGCTCACGATGCCGGTGCCCTACGTGATCCTCTCGCCCGGCCCCACGTACAACACGCTGGGCAGCGACGAGCAGGGCAACACGATCGTCAAGATCATCGGCCGCACGCCCAACCGCACGGACGGGCACCTGAACCTGACCACGGTCAGCGTCACCACGCAGTCGATCAGCGCGTTCCAAGCCTTCGCCGGCTGGCTGGCGCACGACGAGGTGGTGGTGCCGCGCGCTGCGGTGTATCCACCGGGCAAGTCGCAGAAGCAGACCGATCAGGAGAACACTCAGGACTTCCTGACCTCGCAGGACAGCGCCACGCAGGCTGCGCTGTGCGAGCTGAAGTACCCGCGCGGCTTCGGGGTGGTCAGCGTCGTGGCCGACGGCCCGTCGCAGGGCAAGCTGCGCTCCGGCGACCGGCTCGAATCGGTCGCGGGCAAGGCGACCACCAACGCCAAGACGCTGACCGCGGTGCTGTCGACGCAGACGCCCGGGACGACGGTGGCAGTGGCGGTCTCGCGGCAGGGCAAGAACGTCGTCGTCGACGTCACTTTGGGCACGCCGCCGAAGAACGGGAAAGGCGCTCGGCTCGGCGTCGAGGTCGCGACGACCTGCCTCGCGCCGTTCACCGTCGACCTCGGCCTCGGCAACGAGATCGGTGGCCCGTCGGCCGGCCTGATGTTCGCCCTGGGGATCATGGAGAAGGTCGGCACCGTCGACCTGACCAAGAACCGCTTCATCGCCGGCACCGGGACGATCGACAGCGACGGCAAGGTCGGCCCGATCGGCGGCATCCAGCTCAAGATGATCGCCGCGAAGCGCAAGGGCGCCAGCGTCTTCCTCGCCCCCTCGGGCAACTGCAGCGACGTGCGCAAGGACACCCCGAGCGGGTTGCAGGTCGTCAAGGTCGACACGCTGCACGGCGCCGTGCAGGACCTGATCGCCATCGAGCAGGGCCGGGCCGTCCCGCACTGCTGAGCGGTCAGCGCAGCGTGGCGAGCAACGCCTCGACGAGGTTGGGTGCGAGGTCGGCGCCGGTGAGCCGCTCCTCGTCGGGTTCGGCGCTGCCGTCGCTCGAGCGCAGGCGCAGCAGCGCGGCACTCGAGCCGTCGCGCAGCACGCCGACGGCGATGCGGGCCTCGCGCCGCTCGGGATGCGTTGCGGCGGCCGCGGCGTCTCCGTCGGCCACCTCGGCTTCGGCCGACGGCGGCAGGATGACGATCTCCTGGGTCACCGCGCAACCCACGACGGCTGCCGGCCACTCGAGCCCGGCGAGCACCTCGTCGAGCGGCTCGTCGGGTAGGTCGTCCTGCTCGATGGGGGTCAGCGTGTCGGGCGGCAACCGGTCGATGCCGAGGCGGGCCGCCGTCTGCGGATCGTCGATGGCGAACTGTCCGGAGCTCACGAGGGCGAACAGTGCCGGGCCGCGGTCCCAGCCGGCGGCGTGCACGTGCTGCTCGATCTCGGCCGTCGCCTGCTCCAGGACGCTGAGGAATTCGGTCATCGTCGGATCATGGTCGACGCCTCCCGCAGGGCTGTCACCGGTCCGCTGAACGGCACGGTCGGAGCCGCCGGGCAGGAACCCCAGCAGCGGCCGGTACGTTGACCGCAGCGTTACTCCGCCAGCAAATGTGGTACCCGTGCAGTGCCTGTGACACACCGAGGAGCTCGCCCGTGGCGATGCGGCAACCCATCCCGTCCGTGATCCTGTCGCGGCGGGCCAAGATCGCGCTGTCGGTCGTTGCGATCTTGATAGTGCTGTTGATCCTGTTCGTCAAGCTCGCCGGCGTCTACGTCAACTACCTCTGGTTCGGCACCACCGGTCACCGCAACGTCTACGGCACGCTGTTCTGGACGAAGGTGGTGCTGTTCCTCGTCTTCGGCGCCGTCATGGCGTTGATCATCGGCGGGAACCTGCTCGCGGCCTACCTGATCCGCCCGCCGTTCCGGCCGATGTCACCGGAGCAGCAGAACCTGCAGAACTACGCCCTCATGATCGAGCCGCGGCGCAAGCTGGTGCTGATCGGCGTTTCGCTCATAGCGTTCGTCTCGGCCGGTGCGTCGGCGCAGGGCAAGTGGCAGCAGTGGCAGCTGTTCCTCAACGGCGGGTCGTTCGGGCAGAAGGACCCGCAGTTCCATCTCGATCTCGGCTTCTACGCCTTCGACTACCCCGTCTACCGCACCCTCTTGGGCTTCGGCTTCACGGCGATCATCTTCGCGCTGATCCTCACGGTCGCGGTGCACTACCTCACCGGCGCCATCCGCCTGCAGACACCGGGGCCGAAGATCACCATCGCCGCGCGCCGGCAGATCACTGTGCTGGTCTTCGTGTTCATGGCGCTCAAGGCCGCGGCCTACTGGCTCGACCGCTACGGGCTCGTCTTCTCGCAGCGCAGCAAGTTCACCGGCGCCTCGTACACCGACGTGCACTCGGAACTGCCGGCCAAGACGATCCTGTTCTGGATCACCATCCTGTTGGCGCTGGGCGTGCTCGCCAGCATCTGGCTCAAGAGTGCGCTGCTGCCCTTCGTCGGGTTCGTCGTGCTGATCATCCTGTCCATCGTCATCGCCGGCATCTACCCCGCGATCGTGCAGCGGGTGTCGGTGAAGCCGAATGCGAGCGACAAGGAAGCCCCGTACATCAAACGCAACATCACCGCGACGCGCGACGCCTACGGCATCCAGACCGAGAACGCGGCGGGCACCAGCGGCAGCGTCAACTACGTGCAGTACTCCGCGACCGCCAGCCCGTCGTCCGCGGCGGTCACCGACACCGACACGACGGTCGACAACGTCCGCATCCTGGACCCGAACGTCATCAGCCCGACCTTCACCTACGCCCAGAAGATCGCTCAGCCCTACAGCTTCTCGAACCAGCTCAACGTCGACCGTTACACCGTGAAGGGCGTCACGCACGACTACATCGTCGGGGTCCGGCAGCTCAAGCCGTCGAACCTCACCGGCAACCTGAACAACTGGATCAACCAGTACACCGTGTACACGCACGGCTACGGCTTCGCCGCCGCCCAGGCCGACACCGACGTCACCAACGGCAAGCCGTCGGACTACACCGAGGGCAACATCCCGCCGTCCGGCCCGCTGAACAACAGTGTGCCGCAGGTCTACTACGGCTCGGGGATGAACGCCTACGCGGTCGTCGGCGACAAGGACCGCACGCGCGAGTACGACGGCAACGCCGGCAACACCACTTACACCGGCAGCGGCGGTGTCTCGCTGTCCGGCGCGCTGACCAAGGTCGCGTTCGCGGTCAAGTACAAGGAGACGAACTTCCTGCTCAACGACGCGGTCAAGGCGTCGGGCGCGAAGGTGATCCTCAACCGCGATCCCAAGGCCCTCGTGCAGAAAGTCGCGCCGTTCCTGACCATCGACGGTGCGCCGTACCCGTTCGTCGACCAGAAGACCGGCCACATCATGTACATGGTCGACGGTTACACGACAACGGCCAACTATCCGTACTCCGAGCGGCAGTCGCTGTCGAGCCTCACCGGCACCACGCTGCAGCCCAACCAGCCGGACCGCCAGATCAACTACATCCGCAACTCGGTCAAGGCGACCGTCGACGCCTACGACGGCACGGTGAAGCTCTACGCCTGGGACGCCAAGGACCCGATCCTCAAGGCCTGGCGCAAGATCCTGCCCGGCCTGGTGCAGTCGAAGAGCAGCATGCCCGCGGAAGTCCTCGCGCACGTGCGCTACCCGCAGGACCTGTTCAACACCCAGCGGGCACTGCTCGCCCAGTACCACATCAGCAACCCGGTGGCGTCCTACAACGGCAAGGGCCGCTGGGCCGTGCCCGCCGACCCGAACGCCACCACGCAGAACCAGCCGGCCTACTACGTGCTGGCCAGCCCACCGACATCGCCGAACTCGCCCGCGAAGCAGTTCCAACTCACCACGCCGATGGTGGTGAACAACTCGAGCAACCTCGCCGCCTATATCAGCGCCGACAGCGATCCCGGGCCGAACTACGGCAAGCTCACCGTCTTGGAAGTGCCGGGGGCTTCTGCGGTGCAGGGGCCCGGGCAGGTGGCGACGGTGTTCCATACCAAGGCCCAGATCGCGAAGGACATCACCCAGCTCAGCGGGCAGTCCAACGTGATCAAGGGCAACCTGCTGACCCTGCCGCTCGGTAACTCGTTCCTGTACGTCGAACCGATCTATGTCGAGTCGAACACCGCGAGCAGCAGCAACTTCCCGACGCTGCAACGGGTGCTGGTCACCTACGGCGACAACATCGGGTACGGCGCCACGCTCGCCGATGCGCTCGCGGACATCCAGACCGGCCGGTCCACCGGCGCGTCGCTGAACATCGACTCGTCGGGGAACAGCACGACGTCGCCGACCTCGCCGACGTCGTCGGCGACACCGAGCACGAGTGCCACCCCGACCACTCCGTCGACGGGCACGAGCGGCACGACGACGCCGACCATCGCTTCGGTGCGGGCCCAGCTGAACAAGGCGTACGCCGAGCTGGCCGCACTGTCGGCGGCGGACCCGAAGGCGCCCGCCGCCCAGGCCAAGGTGAACGCTCTGGTCAAGGAGCTGATCGACCTCGGCGGGCTGCCGACGGCGAGCGGGACTGCGAGCCCGTCGGCATCGCCCAGCAAGTAGCCGTCAGCTCGAGCGGGGCACGGCCGGCCGGGCGGCTGGCGTGCGCGTCTCTGCCTGTGGGTGGAGATCCGCGTCCACCCACGGGCCGGTCTCAGCGCCGGTAGAGCCCGTCGGCGTAGCTGGGGCCGTAATAGGCCTCGAGCTCCGCGAGCGGCGTCTCGGGGCGTTCGAGCGCGTGCGCGATCGCGGCGCGGGACGGGACGGCGTCGGGGGACCAGGTGCTGGGCTGCCACAGCGACGAGCGCAGGAACGCCTTGCTGCAGTGGTGGAAGACCTGGTCGATCTCGACCACCACGGCGAGGACAGGCCGGTGCCCCTTCACGACCAGGTTGTCGAAGAACGGCGCGTCCCGTACGAGCCGGGCGCGGCCGTTGATCCGCAGCGTGTCACCGCGGCCGGGAACGAGGTACACGAGCCCGACGTGCGGGTTGCGCAGGATGTTGTGGAAGCCGTCGGCGCGGCGGTTGCCGGGGCGCTCGGGCAGCACGATCGTGCGGTCGTCCAGGACGAGCGTGAACCCGGCCGGGTCACCCTTCGGGGAGACGTCGCAGTTGCCCTGCTCGTCGCTCGTCGCGACGAGGCAGAACGGCGACGCCGCGAGCCAGGCCCGATCGACGTCGGCGAGCGTGGTGCGCTCCTTGGCCAGCGCCGCTGGCGCGACGGCGCCCAGCAGCGTGCGCAGCTCATGCTCGTCGGCGACCTCGGTCATCGTCACGGGGTGATCGTCTCATCGTCGCCCAGTACTTTCTGCGCGACGCGGAACGCTGAGTTGGCGGCCGGCACGCCGCAGTAGATCGCGCACTGCAGCAGGACCTCACGGATCTCGGCGACGCTCAGCCCGTTGCGGCGGGCGGCGCGCAGGTGCAGCGCGAGCTCCTCGTGGTGTCCGCCGGCGACGAGCGCGGTGAGGGTGATCATCGAGCGGCTGCGCCGGTCCAGACCCGGGCGGGTCCACACTGTGCCCCACGCGTACTCGGTGATGAAGTGCTGGACGTCGCGGGTGAGCGCCTGGCCGAGAACTACGCGGGGCTGCCGATCGGATTCGGACGCCACGCGCGCCGGCCCCAACCGCGCCTGTGACGTCTCAGATGTGTTGCGCGCGGTCCATTCGAGGTTGAACCGGGACCACGTTGGGCACTACTGGGACATGGCTGCGCAAGGGGGGCAAGTCTCGTGAACGGCTCGGTACCGCCGGGGTCGGTCACGACGAGTGTCGACCTGCCGCCCTCCCTCGACGCCGCCGCGTTCGCCCGTCGCTTTCTCCTCGAGCACGCGGCCGGCCTCGACCCCGACCTTGTCTACGACGCGCAGCTGCTCCTCACCGAACTTGTCGCGAACGCCGTCAAGCACGGCCAACCTGCCATCACGTTGCAGCTGCGCCTCGAACCGCCGGGCATCGGCGTCCGCGTCCGTGATCATGGCGAGACGCTGCCCGTTGTGCACGACGACGCCGGGCCCACCCAGCCGTCCGGCCGCGGCCTGCGCATCGTCTCGACCCTGGCGACGGACTGGGGCGTGGAGATCGCTCCTGGCATGCCGGGCAAGACGGTATGGTTCTACCTGCGCAACGCAGCCGACTGAAAATGGTGAGGGCGCACCGGTTCCTGGGAAGACTGGTTCACTGAAGTAACCGTGCCGGGGGGCAGCAGCTCACCGGAGGCACCATGTTCCCAGCCCGCAGCGCCGTCAGCTCGACGCTGATCCTCACCAGCGCCGTACTGCTGGCCGGCCTCGCGGTATCGGTCCCGGCCACGGCTCTGCCGACGGGTCCCGTCCCGCACGGCAGCGAGCGGACCTGCACCGCGACCCCGGCCCCCGGGCACGCGAGCTGCCTGGCCCGGGTGGTCACCACCGCGAAGCACAAGCCGATGGCCGGCAAGTCCGCTGCCGCGGCGACCCCTCGGGGCTACGGATCGTCCGACATCCGCTCGGCCTACGCGTTGACCTCGGCGAAAGGCGGCGGCAGGACGGTCGCGATCGCCGACGCCTACGACGACCCGACCGCCGAGGCCGACCTCGGCGTCTATCGCAAGCAGTACGGGCTGCCCGCCTGCACCACGCTCAACGGGTGCTTCAAGAAGGTGAGTCAGACCGGGACGACGGCCTATCCGAGGGCCGACGCGGGCTGGGCGACCGAGATCAGCCTCGACCTGGACATGGTCTCGGCAACCTGCCCGGACTGCCATATCCTGCTCGTCGAGGCGAGGTCCACCTCGTTCTCCGACCTCGGCGCCGCCGTGAACTACGCGGCCAAACAGGGCGTGGCCGCGATCAGCAACAGCTACGGCGGCAGCGACACGTCGGCGACCAGCGCCTACAACCACCCGGGCATCGCGATCACCGCGTCGACGGGCGACGCCGGCTACGGCGTCGAGTCGCCAGCCAGCTTCAGCAGCGTGGTGGCCGTCGGTGGTACGAGCCTGAGCAGGGCCGCTACCACCAGAGGCTGGTCGGAGAAGGCCTGGAGCGGCGCCGGCAGCGGCTGCTCGAAACTCAATGCCAAGCCGTCGTGGCAGACGTCGCTCACCCAGTGCAGCGGCAAGGCCAATGCCGACGTATCGGCCGTCGCCGACCCGAAGACCGGCGTCGCGGTGTACGACTCGACGCCCTACCAGGGCGCCTCCGGCTGGCAGGTCTACGGCGGCACCAGCGCGTCGTCGCCGATCATCGCCAGCGT
>CAZZZE010000037.1:0-13789 GCA_964658365.1 uncultured Jatrophihabitantaceae bacterium | reverse complement strand
AAGCTCGTCTTCGACGCCCTCGACCGGCAGCTGCAGCGCGATTCCGAGATGCCGCACGCCTACTTCGAGGTCCTGGTGCGGCTGTCCGAGGCGCCGCGACGCACGATGCGGATGAGCGAGCTGGCCGAGCTCACGCTTTCGTCCCGGAGCCGGCTGTCGCACGCGATCTCCCGGCTGGAGGAGCGCGGCTGGGTCCGGCGGGCCAGCGTCGAGTCCGACCGGCGCGGCCAGAACGCCACGCTCACCGAGGAGGGGTACACGGTCCTCGCCGCCGCCGCCCCCGGTCACGTCGACACCGTCCGACGAGCCCTGATCGACGGGCTCACGGCCGAGCAGCTCGCGCAGTTGACCGAGATCGGGCGAGTGGTCCGCGAGCAGGCCCGGGCCGAGCCGGCCTGACCCTCACCGCACGGCCCCGAGCAGCGCGCGCCACGTCCCCTGGTTCATGCATCCGGTGGCCGTCAGGTGGTGCGCCTGCTGGAAGCGCTTGACGACCGTCGCGGTGCGCGTGCCGTAGGTCGAGGACGTGGACAGGTGGAGCGCCTGCTGCACCGCGGTCACGGCCGGCCCGCTCGACGAGCGACCGAGCCAGGCGCCCGACCACCTGACGAGCGCCTTCTTGACGGCCGAGGCACCCTTCGGGGCCTTGACGCTCGGGTACTGCGAGCAGCCGGTCGGGTTGGCGTGCGAGTAGCGCGGAGCGAAATTGAGGTCCTTGGCGCGGCAGGGGCCGTAGTCCTCCGCGGCGACCTTGTCCGTCCAGAACGACGTGCGGCCCTGCGCGCCGGCCCAGCTCAGCGAGATGTGGATGTGCGTGCGGTGGCAGGAGTTGGCGTAGGCCGCCTTCTGCATCGACGCGGCCTGGCAACCGTTGTAGTTCTCCCACTGGCCGTCCCAGGCGCCCCACATGCGGTTGTTGAAGATCAGGTACATGACACCGAGGCGACGGGCCATCGCGAAGCGGTTGCCGTGCGCGTCGGTGGCCAGCAGCCAGGCGATCGTGGCGTTGGCGGCGGCCCGCTGCTGGGCGTTCTTGACGTTGACCATCCAGTCGATGGCCCGGCCGTCGTAGTGCTCGCTGGGCATGGTGTCGCCGGTACCGCAGGCTCGGGCCGAGCCCCACGTCGTCGGGACCGTCGCCCGATAACTGTTCACCAGGTACGTGGCGAGCTCGCGGGTGCCGGCGCCGATGCGCGGGTCGCAGGACACCTGCGGCACGTAGGCGGCCATGCCCTCGATCGCGCTCGGCAGGCCGGCCGGCGTGCGCGGCTGCGGCGTGGCCGCGCTCGCGGGCGTCGCCGTGACCACGACACCGCAGATCATCGCGCCGATCAACAGGGCGGCACGGACGGTGCGAAGCGGACTGCGCGTCTGCGCACCTGCGCGACGACGCTGGGACTGGAAAGCCATTCGGACGACCTCGACGATGCTCGGCCCCGCAGCCTTTCCCGCGACGCACTGTTACCCGCTGCTCGGGTCGGCCAAACCATTCCGGCGACCCTTTCTTCGACCTCCGTCGCGGTCCTCGAGACCTTGGTCCCGTTTGCTGCCGGTTAACCGGGGGTATTAATCGCTCGTTCGCCTGTCGGCGGACGTCGACGAGGGAGCCCGATGACCGCGATTGCGCTGCACGCCGCAGACGCGCCGGTCGAGCACGGACTACCCGCGGCGAAGCAGTTCGTCGGGTTCGAGGTCGCGACCCTGAGCGCTGATCACGTGCGCGCCAGCATTCGGGTCACCGGAACGATGTTGCCGAGCGCTGCGCCGCTGCTGGCCAGCGTGTTGCGCACGCACCTGGCCGGCGGCCGCCGCTACTTGCGTGTCGACCTCGCCGCGGCACAGGTCAGCGAGCCGGCAGTCATCGAAGCGCTCGTCGACGCGCGCCGCTCGGTGAACGCCCTCGGCGGCACGCTCGTCTTCGAGAACGCCGGCCCGCGCATCGTCGATGCGATCCGCCGAGCGACGCTGTTCGTCCGCGTCGGGTAACGTCGCGCCCGTCTGCGGGTGTAGTTCAATGGCAGAACATCAGCTTCCCAAGCTGACAGTGCGGGTTCGATTCCCGTCACCCGCTCCAGGAAAAGGCCCGGTCCACGGCACTCCGAGTGCCTGGCAGACGTCGGGGATTCGGGGCTTGTTTTTTAGCGTGCCGCTCATCGTTTCCTCGGTGACAGGCCGACCGACTACGGCAACGGCCTCTGGTTGTTTGGTGGATGCCGACCGGGATGTCGTGGCAGGCGTCAGCTCTCCATTCGTATTCCTCGTCCGTGAGCTCGATCTGGCGGCCGGTGCAAAGCACCTCTGCTCTGGATGGGTCAGCAGTCGACGCGACGGACGGTGTTGGGCGCGTCCGCTTCGACGAACTCCTTGATGGACTGCAGTCCGGAGCGCATACCTGCTTCCAACTCGTCGTCGTGCGAAGCCTGGCCACCGAGCAGCCGTTTGGTGAACCACACCGCGAACAGGCCCTCGCCTCGCGGTGTGCGGCGGGTCTCGATCAGCCTGGTGCCCACCTCGTGCGGTTCGAGGCGATAGCTCCACACCGCGCGATTGGTCAATACAGTCCAACCGATCTCGACGCCCGGCTCGTAGCTGTGCACGCGTGACAACGTCACCCAACGCACCCGGGCACGACGGTTGACCCCGAGCAGCAGACTGCCGCGTCGCACGCGCCCGATAGGCAGTACCCGCACGCACTCAGGCGACCACTCGCCGGTCCGGCGGACGTCCGCCAACAGCGCCCAGACATCACGGGGCGCAGCGGCGATGTCCAGGCTTGCGGTCAGCGGACGCGGTTGAACGGAGCTCTTCGGCATGAACAAGTGAACCATGCGGTTCACTCTCTGTCATCGACTTCTTCCCGACGCAGCGCTCGTTCCAACCCGGCCAGCCCGGCTGCAACATCGTGGGTGTCGGTCTCGATGCGCTGGGCCAGCAACAACCCGCGCATCGTCGCCAGGATCAGCTCGGCAACCTCGGTCTTGCGTTCGTCAACCCAGGCGGCAGGGCAGATTGCGCGCAACGCGTCGAGGTACTGCCTTGCCGAGCCACGGATCAGCGCCTCGTAGCGCTCAGGGTCATAAATCGCCAACCCGACCGCTTGCAGTAGCGCGTCCTGCTCGGAGCCAATCAGTACCGGCCACAACGCGCGGACACGCTCGACGAGACTTGGGCCGGCCTGTTCGAGCGCGCTCGTGAGGCCCTTCCCGATTCGCCGAGCCCGCAACTCGGCAGCGACGGTGGCGAGCAGGTCGTCAACGTCGTGAAAGTGATAGAGCAACACCTTGTGAGTGGTGCCGGCGGCGACTGCCGCCCGTCGCAACGAGAACCCGACCAGCCCACGCTCGGCGACGTCGTCGGTAATCGCCGCCAACAACTCGCGCCGGCGAGCCAGGCCCCGCGCAGAACCCGTTGACCGACGGTATCCAACGACCGCGTCATCACGAGCATCCACGTGCACCAGCATCACGCTAATGGTCAGCCGCGGGCCGACCTCCGCGAAGCGCAGTCACCGACGACTGAAGGGCGCTACGGGCGGGACGCCCGCTCCGAAACGGCGATGCCGACGGATCACCGGTCGATCGACCCGGTGACGAGCAGGTTCTCGGCGACGCTGGACAGCTTGCGGTTCTGCTGCTGACTGACGGTGCGCAGGATCTCGAACGCGGCGGTATCGGTGACGCGGTAGCGCTCGACCAGGATGCCGATCGCCGCACCGATGGTCCGGGAGTTCTTCAGGGCGAGCTCGAGGTTCTCGGCGCGCTGCTCCACCTCGCGGCTACCGATGACGATGGCGGCGTGGTCGGCGATCGCGGCGGCGCGCTCGTAGGCCGCGTCGTCGAGATCGCCCGGATCGGAGAAGTACACGTTGAGCACCCCGATCAGCCGGCCGCGAAGCTGCAGCGCGAACGCGGCGGTGGCGCGCACGGTAGTGCGCTCGACGGTGAGCCGGGCGAACTCGTGCAGGCCGGGCCGGGTCTCGCTCGTCAGGTCGCGGCAGCGGACGGAGCTCATCGTCCCCGCTGCGGTGACCCCCGGCGAGCTGGAGACCTCGGCGAGGATGTCGAGCAGAACGGCGAACTCGTCGGGATCCGATGCGGCGCGCATGCCGACCGGCTGCCGGTCCGGCACCGTCGAGGTCACGCCGACCGCAGCGGAGTGGCACGGAACCAGCTGGCAACAGGTGTAGACGAGGTCGTGTAGCGCCGAGTCGAGATCCTCCGTTTCGGCCCAGCGTCGGGCGGCCCGGCTCAGTGCCAGCAACCCCGAATCCAGCGCCTCGTCCACGTCTTGCACCCGACAATTATTTCGCACAGCGTCGGCCGACGTGCGAGCAGTGACGGAAATGGCACGGTTGCGCCGGAAGCACCGCCGGCGCGAGCGCGCTGCTGCGCTGAGCCCTGCTCAGTGCACCGGCGCGCTCGGAGTGGCCTGGTTCGGTGCGGCCGCCGCCGGTGGATCGACGGTGAACGTCGGGCCGGTCGTGGCCGTCCCGTAGACGGTGCTGGGCAGCACGGTCGCCGCTCCGGTGGTGGCGTCGTCCGGGACGGTGAAGGTCATCGACGTCGAACTCGTCGCGGTGGCCTGCACCCACGTCGAGCCGAACCGCACCCGGAACGCCGGGCCCACGAAGGTGGTGCCGGTGACGACGACCTGCTGTCCGGGCGGTCCCTCGGCGACCGAGAGAGCGCTGGCGGTCGGCAGCCCGTAGTAGGTGAACGCCGGGCCGTTCGTGCTCGACGTCCCCAACGGGGTGACGACGCGGACCCGGGTGACGCCGGCAGCGTGCGCCGGAGACACGACGGAGACGGTAGTGCCGGACAGCCGGCGCAACCCAGTTGCCCGGACCCTGCCGAAGTAGACGGTGCTCGCCCCGGTGAGGTTCCGGCCGTGGACGGAGATGCGTGCACCACCGGCGACCCGGCCGGACGTCCTGCTCAGCGAGGTGACCACCGGCGCGTCGCCGGGGAACACGCCGCCGGGCAGCAGCCGCTTCGCGGTGGCGGTCAGCATCGAGCCGATCGGGCTGCCGTACGTCCGAGCGGGCCCGCGGGCCAGGATCGCGATCGCGTAGCGGTCACCGTTGACGAAGCCGGTGGTGTTCTCGTCGGCGCCGGCGCTCCAGTTGTCGTAGTCGGTGCCCCACCCCTGCTTGATCGCGGCGCTCGAGTTCGCCGACTTCAGGCCGAACCACTGGTAGAAGCCGTCCGAGCCGTGCTTGGTCGCATGGTGCATCGCGTTGAGCAGCCACCGCCCGAAGCTCGGCATCGCCTTCAACTTGGCGTACAGCGCGACCATGCCGTCCGGGGTGATGTGGGTGTTGCCCCACCAGCCGGCCCGGCGCGGTTCGGAGCCGAGCTTGGGCAGGTGGAAGCGCTTCTTGATGTAGGTGATCAGGTGGTCGCCGCCGACGCTGCCGTACGTGCTGCTGGCGATCTGGTCGTCGGACCGCGTGATCATCGTGTACATCCGTTGGGCGGTGCGGCCGTGCAGGCGCCCCTGCAGGTACACCCGAGTCGCGATCATGACCTTGACGACCGACTCGCTGGCGAAGGTGCCGGCGTGATAGCCGGCCGAGTACGTCCGGCCGGTCCTGGTGTCGAGGACCGCGATGCCGACGTGGTAACCACGCTGGTGCCCGTAGGCGTAGGCCGACGCGAGCACCTGCGCCCGGCTGGGCGCAGCCGCCGTCGCCGGTGGCGGGGCGGCCAGCAGCACTGCCGACGCCGACGCGATCGCCAGCACGGCGACCCAGAGCGAGGCCGGCCTCAGACGTCGGCGGGGCAAACGGTGTGCGGGCACAGCAACCTTTCGGCACGACAAGAACCTGGGGGACGTCCGAAGGAAGCCGGATGTCGTTGTTGTACGTGCTGGTAGGGCTTGCGTCAAGATCAGGTCGCGGCCACGCCGCCCTACCTGCCCACACGCGCGTCACGGCTAGCCCTCAGCCTGCCGCCGTGTCAGGATCTCGCCCAGGCACGCTCGGCCAGGCGAGGAGGTCGGCATGATTGACCCGTTGATCAGGACGCTCGCCGCCGCGGCGGCGCTGCTGCTCGCCGCGTCGGGGGTGGCGAAGCTGCAGCGCCCGGACCCTGCGGCCACGACGGTGCTGCGCCTGCGCTTCCTGCGACTCCCCGGGCGGCGGCGCGCCCAGGCGCTCGTGCGCGTGATCGGCGCGGGCGAACTCGGAGTCGGTCTCGCGGTGCTCGTCACCGGCTCGCGCCCGGCAGCCGCCCTGCTGGCCGCGGCCTACCTCGCCTTCGCCGCGGTGGCGGTCGTGCTGCTGCGTGCGGGCGGCGCGCGCGTGTCGTGCGGGTGCTTCGGCAGCGTCGACAGCCCCCTGGGCGCGGCGCACCTCGCCCTGAACGTCGCCGCCGGCGCGGCCGGGTTCGCCGCGGTTCTCCGTCCGCCCGGTCCCGGCGCCGGGCTGTTCGCCGGCGGTGGCGCCGGCGCGGTCGCCGCCCCGCTGCAGGCGGTGGTGCTGGCCGCCCTCGGTTACCTCGCGGTCACCGCGCTTCCGGCCCTGCTCGCTGCCCAGCGCTCGCTCACCCCGTCCACTGCAGCGAAGCAGGCCCGATGACCGGCCTCGTCCTGGTCGAGACGGTGCTGCTCGCCGTGCTGAGCGTGCTCGTCGCCGGCCTGCTGCGCGCCTACGGCACCGTGCTGCAGCGACTGCACCAGCTCGACGGCGGCGGCACCCCTGCGGGCGGGCGCCAGTTCGACCTGCTGCCCCTCGCCCGCCCGATGCCCTCCCTCGACGCGCCCGCGAGCGCCCCGCTGCCGGCGCCCACCGGCCCGGCAGCCGAGTTCGGCGACGCGCACGACATCGCCGGCGAGACGCTCGACGGCCAGCTGGTCAGCGCCCGCGTCCGCGGCGTCGAGCACGACACCCTGCTGCTGTTCCTGTCCAGCGGCTGCTCGTCGTGCGAGGTGTTCTGGACGGAGTTGGCCCAGCCGGTGCCGCTGGCGTCGGGCACTCGGCTGCTCGTCGTGCCACAGGGCCCGCGGGAGGACAGCCGGCACGACCTGCAGGCGATGGCCCCGGCCGGGTTGGACGTCATCCTGTCCTCCGAGGCCTGGCGCGACTACGAGGTCCCGGGCTCGCCGCACGTCGTGTTCGTCGACGGCCGCACCGGGCGCATCCGGGGCGAGGGCACCGGCCAGTCGTTGCGTCAGGTGTGCGAGCTGCTGGCCCGCTCCACCGGCGACGCCGGCCTGGTCGGGGCGTCCGTGTCGGGCGACGTCCGCAAGCCGACCCGCGATGCCGAGCAGGAGGCCCTGGTCGACCTCGAGCTCCTGGCGGCCGGCATCGAGCCCGGCGACCCACGCCTGTACGGGCAGCCCTGATGGCCCGCACGCAGGTGGCGGGCCGAGGCGCGCGTCCGTCGCTGGCCGCCCACGGCCTGCGCGTCGAGCTGCCCGACCGCTTCGAGGCGCGGCTCTACCTCCGCGACCGCGACGAGGCGGCGGCCGCGGCCGGCCCCGACGCCCTGCACCCGGCCGCGTTCGGCCATCCCGACGAGTCGATGAACCCGGTACTGCACCTGGCCAACTTCGCGCTCCCACCCGGGCGCGGCGACTTCGGTACCGGCGCCGTCGAGCGGATGGGCCCGGCGCACGTGTTCGCATCGTTGCTCGAGTACGACCCCGTCGAGGCGGGTCGACCGCTGTTCGCCGCACGTGGCCTGCCCCGGCCCGCGGTCGCCGACTTCGCGGCCAATGCCCTGCAGCGCCGCCTCGCCGGCCAGCTCGGCGTCCAGCGCTTCTTCACCGAGCAGGGCCGGGCGTTTTGCCTCTACGCCGTCCTGGGCTCGCGTGAGCACGCCCGCTCCCTCGTCGCCGACCTGCACGGCGCCCTCAACGGAGTGCGGATCGAGACCAGGGAGGTGAGCTCGTGGCCGCCTCGCTCGCTGAGCGTCTAGTCACCAAGCTGGCCGGCGGCGGTTCGCGCCGCACCAGCCGTCGCGGCTTCCTGGCCGCGGCGACGCTCACCGGCACCGCCCTGGCCGTCGACCCCTGGGGTTACCTGACGAAACCGCAGAGCGCGTACGCCTCGGTCTGCGGTCCGGGCGCGAGCTGCAGTGCCGGCTGGTCGGCGATGTGTTGCTCGATCAACAAGGGCCGCAACACCTGCCCGCCGAACACCTATGCCGGCGGCTGGTGGAAGGCCGACCGCTCGTCGTTCTGCGGCGGCGCGGCGCGCTACTACATCGACTGCAACGCCAAGCCCGGCCACCACTTCCACTGCCACTGCAACAAGAGCAACTGCGATCACCGCTACGTCGCCTGCAACGTGTTCCGCTACGGCCAGTGCAACACCCAGGTCCACGGGGTCACCGCGGTGGTGTGCCGCCAGATCAGCTGCCTGCCGCCCTGGCAGCTCTATCCCGGCAAGTGCGGGCACTCGAGCGCCACCGACAACAACACCGCCAAGCACAACGCGCCATGCCTGACGAAGTCGAACACCTACCCGCGCTACGTCACCTTCCCCAAGGCCGAGCACGTGCTGCACCGCGGCCAATCGCTGCGTGCCGGGCAACGGCTGACCTCCAGCGACCGGCACACCACCTGCGTCATGCAGGCGGACGGCAACTTCGTCCTGCGCAACGAACGCGGCGTCATCTGGCAGACCCGCACCGCCGGCACCGCCCGCGGCGGGCGGGTGACGATGCAGGCCAACGGCCGGCTGGCCGTGCTCGACGCCCAGGGCGCCGTGCGGTGGCAGAGCACGGCACCGCGGTCCAGCGGGCGGCCCGCGATGCGCCTCGACAACGACGGTCGACTGTCGGTGTGGCTGAACCAGGGCACCGTCCTGGTCTGGCGAACCAACACCCACACCCCATGAGGAGCAGCCGATGACCGCCCTGCCGCGGAACCGCACATGATGCCCGTCGCCCTGGCGATCGCCGTCGCTGCAGCCCTGCGGGGCATCTGGTCGCCGTGCGGGCTGTCGATGCTCTCGGCGCTCAACCCGATGTCCGAGCGCGGGCGGGGGCACCGCTTCGCCGCCACCGCTGCGTGGTACGTGGCCGGCGCCGCCGCCGGTGGTGGCCTGCTCGGCGGGACGTGCGCGCTCGGCGCGGCGGCGTTCGGGCGCCTGGCCCTCGACGAGCGCTGGACGTGGGCGCTCGTGCTCGTTGCGGCGACGGTCGCGGTGCTGTCGGACTCCACGCTCACCCGGCTGTCACTGCCGGTGCACCCGCGCCAGGTCGACGAACGCTGGCTCACCACCTACCGGCGCTGGATCTATGCCGGCGGCTTCGGCGTGCAGATCGGCACCGGCTTCGCCACCTACATCATGAGTGCCGCGGTCTACCTGAGCGCTGCCCTCGCCGTCCTGACCGGCAGCGCCGGCCAGGCCCTGCTCGTCGGGCTCGTCTTCGGCACGGTCCGCGGGCTGGCGATCGTGATCGCGGCCGGGGCACGCAGCCCCGAGGCGCTGCGCGGGTTGATGGCCACCGTCGACCGGCTGGCCACGACGTCGCTGCTGGCCGTGGCCGCCCTCGAGGCCGTGGTCGGCGCGGCGGCGGCCTGGTTCGTCGGCGGCTCGGTCGCGGCGTCACTCATCGGCGTGCTGCTGCTCGCGCTGGTCCTGGCACCCCTCGCCCGCCGGCCTGCAGCCGCGTCCGCCTAACGACGGCCCGAGCGCCGAGCCGATGGCCGTCTACCTCGCGTGGACCTCGGTGCCCGTCCCGCTCGACACGCCGGGCCCCTGGCGCGAGCTGCGGGTCGGGCCACCCGGCCTGACGCTCATCGACAGCGCGGAACGGCAGTCGCGCGTCTTCCACGAGCTGAAGTGGTCGCTGCCCGACGACACCGCCCTATTCGTCACCCGGCTCGACACCCGCCCCAAGGTGAAGAACGTCCCGCCCGGCACGCTGCGCTGGCTGCGCACCCGGCTGCCGCTGCCCGACCAAGCCGACGAGTAGCTTTTCGCGCCGTGCGCAGCGCCGATCCTCGTGACCGCGACGAGTTGCCGCCCGCGCCGATCGCCCGCAGACTTGCACCCAGGAGGGGGTTGCACATGATCATTCTTGGGTTCCGCCGCTTCGTGCGGACGCTGGCCGTGCTCACCGTCAATTGCGAGCGCTGCGGCAACCCCTCCGCGCACCGGCTGGTGCGCCGCAGCCGTCGGCTGGTTGTGCTGTTCGTGCCGCTGCTGTCGGTGGCCCGCTCCTGGAAGATGACCTGCACCTACTGCGCGCACAGCACCTCGCTGCCGCAGTACCGGGTCGAGCAGCTGCTCGCCGGCGCCGCCCCGCGCCCGGTACCGCAGATCGCCGACGCGCGCCGGCGCTGACGCTCGCCGTACGGTGCGCGGGCCCGGCCGATAGCCTCTGCGCCATGCTGCTCAGCGACCGCGACATCCGCTCCGAGGTCGAGGCCGGCCGGCTGGCCGTCGAACCATGGGACGCCGCCCTGGTGCAGCCCTCGAGCGTCGACGTCCGCCTCGACCGGTTCTTCCGGGTGTTCAACAACTCGCGCTACACCCACATCGACCCGGCCGCCCAGCAGGACGACCTCACCACTCTGGTCGAACCCGACGGCGACGACCCGTTCGTGCTGCACCCCGGCGAGTTCGTCCTGGGCTCGACGCTCGAGATCGTCACGCTGCCCGACGACCTCGCCGGCCGGCTCGAGGGCAAGTCCAGCCTCGGTCGCCTGGGGCTGTTGACGCACTCGACGGCCGGCTTCATCGACCCCGGTTTCACCGGCCACATCACCCTCGAGCTGTCGAACGTCGCCAACCTGCCGATCACGTTGTGGCCGGGCATGAAGATCGGGCAGCTGTGCCTGTTCCGGCTCTCGAGCGCGGCCGAGCACCCCTACGGCTCGTCGGTGTACGGCTCGCGCTACCAGGGCCAGCGCGGGCCGACACCCAGCCGGTCCTACCTGAACTTCCGGCGCTGGCCGACGTCCTGACGCGCTTGAGGCGGCCTCCGGGTCAGCCCGAGAACTCCGTGGCCAGCGCACGGCCCACCCTGGCCAGGATCGACTGGCCCTTGGCTGTTCCGATCTCGTTGCCGACCGGCGAGCGCAGGGCGATCTCGAACAGTCCCTGGGCGGCGAGGACATCCAGATTGACGGTCGGCGAGCCGGTCAACCGGTAGGTGACCGCGGCCCGGCCGACGCCGCCCACGCTGCGCGGGTGGAGACCGGCGTTGCTGTGGCGGACCTCGTCGAAGGCGTTGCGCTGGTCGTTGCCGATCCCGAGGATCGTGACGGTCAGCGTCGGGAACGAGTCGTTGCCGGGGATGTAGTAGCAGCGCCGGTGGAACGCCTTGACCCGCACCGCGGTACCGATCGCCGCCGCGGCCGAGCCGTTGGTCAGCAGCGAGCACACCTTCGGCCACGACGACGTCGCGACCGAACCCTGGTCGTAGGTGTAGTGCCGCCCGTTGGTCGCGACCCGCAGTGGCGTGGCGATCTCGGCCGGGGCGCTGCTCGAGCACGCCGCCGCTCCCGCGATCGCGAGGCCGCCGAACGCGGACAGCGCAGCCCGTGCCCGACGGGATGCGGAGCGGGCCACGGCACCTTCTTCGTCGAAGACCGAACGCGGGATGACGGGACGAAGTATCACAGGTATTCGGGCGGACGGCGCGACGTCAGCCGGCCGAGAGCTCCTCGCTCGCCGTGAGGATCTGCACCAGGGTGCCCACCTCACCGTCGGAGGCCGCGAGCGTGACCGCGGGCAACGCCTTGGTCAGCATCTCGAGCAGCTGCTCGCGATCGACCCCGCCCGGGTCGGCGATCCAGCGCACGACGCACTCCTCGACGTAGGCCACCCACCCGTGGACGGCCAGCGACGCGCGCGCGCTGAGCGCGAAGCCGAGCTGGTCGACGACGGCCACGATGCGCTGGGCCATCGTGGCGCGGGTGGCGTCGAAGATGGCCCGCATCTCGCTGTCGCCGCTGGCCGCACCCCGTACCAGGGACTTGTAGTTGTCGGGGTTCTCCTCGACGTAGGCCATGAACGCATCGAGCGCGACGCGCAGCGCCTCGACCGGGGGCAACGCGAGATCGGGCTCGGTACGCCGGATCATCTCGGCCGCCGCAGCGCGCGCCACCTCGACGTGGAACTCCTGCTTCGAGGCGAAGTAGTGAAACAGCAGCCCGCGGGAGATGCCCGCCTTGCGGGCGATGAGCTCGACCGACAGCTCGTCCAGGGTGCGGGTGGCGAGCATCTCGACGCCGAGCGCGATCAGCTGCGCCCGGCGCGCCTCGGGGTTCAGCCGCACCCGCTTCGACGACACTGAGTTCGTGGGCACGTCCCGAGCCTAGCCACTATTGAATCAGAGTCAACTATCTATTGACTGCTGTTCAACGCGCTGGTTACGCTGACGCCATGACGCAGGCACCCGCGCGCCCCGACCCCGTTCCCGACGCCGCAGCCGGCCCCGCACGGCGGCACCTGGGCGTGCTCGTGATCGGGTCGGGCTTCGCGGGCCTCGGTGCGGCGATCCGGCTGCGCAAGGACGGCCGCGAGGACTTCCTGGTCGTCGAACGGGGCAGCGAGGTCGGCGGCACCTGGCGCGACAACACCTATCCCGGGGCGGCGTGCGACGTCCCCTCGCACCTGTACTCCTACAGCTTCGAGCTCAACCCCCGCTGGTCGCGCTCGTTCTCGCCGCAGCCCGAGATCCAGGACTACCTGCGCTCGGTCGCGGCGAAGTACGACGTCATCGACAAGCACCTGTTCGACACCGAGGTCACCCAGGCCCGGTGGGACGCCGGCGCCACGCGCTGGCTCGTCGACACGACCAACGGCAACTTCAGCGCCGACGTCCTGGTCGGCGCCGTCGGGGCATTGGCCGAGCCCAAACTGCCCCGGATCAAGGGCATCGAGAACTTCCGCGGCGAGATCTTCCACTCCGCCCGCTGGAACCACGACGCCGAGCTCACGGGCAAGCGGGTCGCGCTCATCGGCACCGGCGCGTCGGCCATCCAGGTGGGACCGGCGATCGCCGGTTCGGCGGCCGGCGAGGACAGGGTCGCGCACCTCGACGTCTACCAGCGCACCGCGCCCTGGGTCATGCCCCGGCACGACCGCGGGTACTCCAGGCTCGAGAGCCTGGCCTACCAGCGTGTCCCCGGCCTGCAGCGCCTGGCTCGCGAGGCCATCTACTGGGGCCGCGAGACCTACATGATCGGCTTCGGTTACCGGCCGGGGATTCTGAAGGTCGCCCAGAAGATCGCCCAGCGCAACATCGCCAAGGGCATCGCCGACCCGGAGCTGCGCGCGCGGGTCACCCCGGACTGGCAGATCGGCTGCAAGCGCATCCTGATCTCCAACACCTGGTATCCGATGCTCGCGCAGGACAACGTCGAGCTGGTCACCGACGGCATCGCCGAGATCCGCGAGAACGCGATCGTCAGTACCGACGGCACCGTGCGCGAGGTCGACGCGATCGTGGTGGCCACCGGCTTCCATGTCACCGACTCGCCCACCTACGAGCGCATCGTCGGGCCCGACGGCCGGACGCTGTCGCAGGTGTGGGCCGCCCAGGGTCAGCAGGCCTACCTCGGCTCGACGGTGCACGGGTTCCCGAACCTGCTGTTCATCGTCGGCCCGAACGTCGGCCTGGGGCACAGCTCGATGGTCTACATGATCGAGTCACAGCTGAACTACCTGTCCAGCGCACTCGAGGCGATGGACCGCGACGGGCTGCGGACGTTCGAGGTCCGCGCGGATGTCCAGCAGCGCTGGAACGCCACACTGCAGAAGCACATGCAGCAGACGATCTGGACGACCGGCGGCTGCGCCAGCTGGTATCTCGACGCGCACGGGAAC
>CAZZZE010000036.1:9998-14171 GCA_964658365.1 uncultured Jatrophihabitantaceae bacterium | reverse complement strand
GAAAGGAGCGGGCGTGCCCGGCGAAGCTCTGCACCTTGCCGTCGCGCTGGACGGCGCGGGCTGGCACCCGGCCGCCTGGCGCGAACCCGGCGCCCGTCCGGCGCAGCTGTTCGACGCGCGCTACTGGGTCGATCTCGTCCAGGAGGCCGAGGCCGGGCTGCTCGACCTGGTGACCATCGAGGACTCCCTGGGCATGCAATCCGGGCGCTGGTCGGGGCCGGAACCGCGCACCGACCGGGTCCGTGGCCGCCTCGACGCCGTTCTCATCGCGGCGCGGGTCGCGCCGCTGACGTCGCAGCTCGGCATCGTCCCGACCGCAGTCGTCACGCACACCGAGCCGTTCCATCTGTCCAAAGCGATCGCCACGCTGGATTACGTCAGCACCGGCCGGGCGGGGATCCGGGTGCAGGTGTCGGCACGTGCGCACGAGGCGGCGCTGTTCGGGCGGCGCACGCTGCCGCGCTTCGGCTTCGCCGAGCGGGGGGAACCCCGCTTCCGCGCGCTGTCCGAGGAGCTGTTCGACGAGGCGCGCGACTACGTCGAGGTGCTGCGGCGGCTCTGGGACAGCTGGGAGGACGACGCCGTGATCCGCGACGTCACCACTGGGCGCTTCGTCGACGTCGACAAGCTGCACTACGTCGACTTCGCGGGCCCGCACTTCAGCGTCCGTGGACCCTCGATCACCCCGCGTCCGCCACAGGGTCAACCGGTCGTCGCTGCGCTGGCGCACGTCGACGTCGCCTACCGGCTGGCAGCCCGCTCGGCCGACCTCGTCTTCGTCACCCCGAAGTCCACCGACGACGCGCGAGCCATCGTGGCCGAGGTTCGCAGCGAGCAGGCCGGCGCCGGCCGTGCCGACGACCCGCTGCACGTGTGGGGCGACCTCGTCGTCCTGCTCGACGACACCGCGGCGGCGGCCAGGGCCCGACTCGATCGCCTCGACGACGTCGCCGGCGGCGAGCCGTACCGCAGTGATGCGCAGGTCTTCACCGGCACCGCCGCCGAGCTGGCCGACCTGCTGCTCGAGCGGCAGACCGGTGGCCTGTCGGGGTTCCGGCTGCGACCCGCCGCCGTGCCCCACGACCTCGTGCGCATCACCCGCGACCTCGTGCCCGAGCTGCAGCGCCGCGGCGCCTTCCGCACCGCGTACACGGCACACACCCTGCGCGGGCACCTCGGCCTGCCCCGTCCGGCGAACCGCTACGCCGCCTGAGCGCGGAGGAGCACATGACCAAACCCCGCAAGCAGATCCACCTTGCCGCGCACTTCCCCGGCGTCAACAACACGACGGTGTGGAGCGACCCTGCCGCCGGCAGCCACATCGACTTCCGCTCGTTCGTCCACCTCGCACAGACCGCCGAGCGGGCCAAGTTCGACTTCCTGTTCCTGGCCGAGGGGCTGCGGCTGCGCGAACAGAACGGGCGCATCTACGACCTCGACGTCGTCGGCCGTCCCGACACCTTCACGGTGCTGGCCGCGCTGGCCGCCGTGACCGACCGGCTCGGCCTGGCCGGCACGATCAACTCGACGTTCAACGAGCCGTTCGAGGTGGCCCGCCAGTTCGCCTCGCTCGATCACCTGTCCGCCGGGCGCGCGGCGTGGAACGTCGTCACCTCCTGGGACGCCTTCACCGGCGAGAACTTCCGCCGCGGCGGCTTCCTCGCGCAGGAAGACCGCTACGAGCGGGCGAAGACGTTCCTGCAGACCGCCTTCGAGCTGTTCGACTCGTGGCACGGCGCCGAGGTGCTGGCCGACGCCGGCAGCGGTCGCTTCCTCACCGACCCGCACGCCGGAACCTTCGCCCACCACGACCGGCACTTCGACATCAGTGGCCAGTTCCCGGTGCCGCGCAGCCCACAGGGCCGACCGGTGATCCTGCAGGCCGGCGACTCCGACGAGGGCCGGGAGTTCGCGGCCGCCAGTGCCGACGCCATCTTCACCCGGCACGCCACCCTCGACGCCGGACAGGCGTTCTACCGCGACGTCAAGGGCCGCCTCGCCCGCCACGGCCGCCGCCCCGACGAGCTCAAGATCCTGCCCGCGGCCACCTTCGTGCTGGGCGACACCGACGACGACGCCGCCGAGCGGGCCCGCGAGATCCGGCTCCAGCAGGTCAGCCCGGCCACCGCCATCAAACTCCTCGAACAGCTGTGGAACCGTGACCTGTCCGAGCACGACCCGGACGGCCCGCTGCCGTCCGTCGACCCGCTGCCCGGTGAGAACACCGTCGCGCGCGGGCGGGCCAGCGTGCGGACGTACCGCGACCCGATCGCCACCGCGAACGAGTGGCGCGCCAAGGCGGCGGCGGAGGGCCTGACCTCGCGCGAGCTGATCATCGAGGTCACCGGCCGGCAGTCGTTCGTCGGCAGTGCCGCCACCGTGGCCGAGACCATCGACCACTTCGTGCAGTCCGACGCCAGCGACGGCTTCGTCCTCGTCCCGCACATCACGCCCACCGGGCTCGACGAGTTCGCCGACTCCGTGGTGCCGCTGCTGCAGGAACGCGGGACGTTCCGCACCGAGTACGAGGGCACGACGCTGCGCGAGCACCTCGGGCTTGCGCCGCTGACCGCAGCGAACCGCACGCAGGTGGCCTCGTGAGCCCTACTCCGCTCGCGGTCCTGGACCTCGTGCCGATCCCGTCGGGCTCGAGCGCCACCGACGCCCTGCACAACAGCATCGACCTCGCGCGGCAGGCCGAGCGGCTGGGGTACGTGCGGTACTGGGTGGCCGAGCACCACCTCAACCCCGGCGTGGCCGGCACATCGCCCGCGGTGACGCTCGCCCTGACCGCTGCGGCGACGTCGACCATCCGCCTCGGAGCCGGCGCGGTGCAGCTCGGCCACCGCACGGCCCTGTCGACGGTCGAGGAGTTCGGTCTGATCGACGCGCTGCACCCCGGTCGCGTCGACCTCGGCCTCGGACGCTCGGCCGGCCGGTCGACGTCGGTGCCGCAGCCGGCCCGGGTCGGTGGCGCCGCGCAGGTCGTCGACGGCTGGACGGCCAACGGCGTACGCATCCCGAAGCCGTTCGCGTCCGCCGCACTGCGCGCGTCGCCCCGGTTCGTGCTGCAGCGGACGCTGCTGGCGCAACCCGGGGCCACGCCGCAGAACTACACCGAGCAGATCGACGACATCCTCGACCTGCTTGCCGGCACCTACGAGCGCGACGGCCAGCAGGCCACCGTGGTTCCCGGCGGCGGCGCGCGCCTGCAGGTCTGGATCCTCGGCAGCACGGGCGGCGAGAGCGCCGTCGTGGCCGGCGAGCGCGGGTTGCGTTTCGGCGCCAACTACCACGTCGCGCCGGCCGGGGTGCTCGAAGCGGTCGAGACCTACCGGGCGGCGTTCCGGCCGTCCGCCGAACTCGACCGGCCCTATGTCACCGTCTCGGCCGACATCGTCGTCGGCCCCGACGAGGCGAGCGCCCGGGAGCTGGCGGCTGGCTACCCGGTGTGGGTGCGCAGCATCCGCAGCGGCGAGGGCGCGATCCCGTTCCCGACGCCTGAGCAGGCACGTCGCCACGTCTGGAGCGACGCCGACCGGGAACTCGTCGAAGACCGGGTGCAGACCCAGTTCGTCGGCTCGCCCGGCCAGGTGGCCGACCAGCTGGAACGCCTGCGCGATGCGACGGGTGCCGACGAACTGCTGGTCACGACGATCACGCACGGGCACGCCGAGCGCGTGCGGTCCTATCAGCTGCTTGCCGAAGAATGGAGCCGACGGTGACCTGCTCAGGGCTCGTACCGACCCGCCGGGAACGACCGTGGGCACCGCACCCGGATGCGATGCACGACGGAGCCGCAGCGTGAGCACGGTCGTCGTGGTGGGCAACCCCAAGGCGAGATCGCGGACGCTCGACGCGGCGATCGCGGTGGCCGAGCAGGTCACCGGGCGGGCACCGGACGTCGTCATCGACCTCGCCGACCTCGGCGCCGGCCTGCTCGACTGGTCCGACCCGGCCGTCGCCGCCGCAATGGACCAGGTGCGCGGCGCGCGGTTCGTGGTGGTGGCCAGCCCGACCTACAAGGCGAGCTACACCGGCCTGCTGAAGCTGTTCCTCGACCGGTTCCCGGCAGGTGCGCTCGCCGGCGTCACGGTCGTGCCCCTCATGCTCGGCGGCGGGCTGCAGCACGCGCTGGCGCCCGAGGTGTTTCTCAAGCCGGTGCTCGCCGAG
>CAZZZE010000036.1:0-9988 GCA_964658365.1 uncultured Jatrophihabitantaceae bacterium | reverse complement strand
ACAGCGGCTGGGTCTCCATCGCCGTCGGGTGCAACAACACCTGCACCTTCTGCATCGTCCCGTCGCTCCGCGGGAAGGAGCAGGATCGCCGCCCGGGGGAGGTGCTCGCCGAGATCGGGGCGTCCATGCCGACGCGGGCGCTGTTCCTGCTCGACTCCGACGCCGAGGCCGGCTTCGACACCTCGCCCGCGCTCGCGCAGTGGATGCAGGCGGCAGGCCCGCAGCTGGCCGGCTCGGTGTGAGGCGGGGGGCCGACGGCGCGGGCTGTCATCGGCCCCGACCGCGGGCGCCTCATAGCCGCACCCGCAGGACGAGGTCCGCCCGCGAGCGGGTGGTTGCGACGAGCGCCGCATTGGTGGCGTCGCTGCCGGAGGTGGCCCGCTCGTACGCCGCCGCGAGTGGCATCCCGAATTCGGCGTGCCGGTTCGCGAGCCGTTCGACCCGGGCGTGCTCGGGCAGGTCGAGGAACCACACGACGTCGATCGTGCGCCGCGCCGCGGGCCAGCCGTCGCCCTCGAGCAGCAGGTAGTTGCCCTCGGTGACGACGAGCGGGACGTCCCGGCCGACGGCCACCGCGCTGCCGATCGGTTCCTCGAGCCGTCGGTCGAAGGCGGGGGCGTAGACGACCGGGTCGGTGCGGTCGCGCAGCCGGGCCAGCAGCGCGGCGTAGCCGAAGGAGTCGAACGTGTCCGGGGCGCCCTTGCGCGCCCGGCGATCGAGCCGGGCCAGCTCGGCGTCGGCGAGGTGGAAGCCGTCCATGCCCACGATGGCCGCGCCGGAGCCCAGGGCCGCGCCCAGCGCGGCGGCGAGCGTCGACTTCCCGGCGCCCGGGGCGCCGGTGATGCCGAGCAGGGTGCGCTGCCCCGGCCGTACGAGCGCCCGCGCGCGCTCGACGACGGCGGCGAGGGGCTCCTCGACGATCGGGGGCACGCCGGTCTGCGGGTTCACACCCGTCGTCCTTCCCGGCGTGGGCCTAGGAGACGGGGCTGATCGCGTCCGGCACCGGGACGTCCGACAGCGCGGGCGCGGGTCTGATGAGCTGCTCGGTGTCCAGGTCCTGCGCCGGCTGCGGTTTGGCGTAGAGGAACCCCTGGCCCGACCGGACGTGCAGGTGTCGCAGCGCGTCGGCCTGATCCTCGGTCTCGACGCCCTCGGCGATGACATCGAGGCCCAGTGCCCGTCCGGCCGAGACCATCAGCTTGCACAGTTCCAGACGGGACGGGTCGCCGGAGGACACGAAACTGCGATCGATCTTGAGCATGTCGATCGGCAACTGCTGCAGCTGGCCGATGGAGGTGTAGCCGGTGCCGAAGTCGTCCAGCGCGATCCGGACACCGAGACGGCGTAGCGCGTGCATGTTGGCGCTGCACTTCGCGTTGTCGACGAGCATCGTCTCGGTCAACTCGATGACCAGCCGGTCGGGCGCGATCCCGGAACGAGCGAGTGCGTCGGCGACGTCGTCGACCAGCTGCGGGCTGGACAGGTGCCGGCCCGAGATGTTGACCGCCATCGTCAGACGCGCGGTGAGGGGATCCCGTTCGGTCCACTCGGCCAGCTGCCGGGTGGCCTCCCCGAGCACGTACCGGCCGATGTCGTTGATCAGCGTCGAGGACTCGGCGACGGGGATGAAGTCGTTCGGGGACACCAGGCCGACCCCGGGTCGGTTCCACCTGATCAGGGCCTCCACGCCGGTCGCCGCACCGGTGCCGATGTCGACGACGGGCTGGTAGTAGACGAGGAACTCCCGGTTGGCCAGCGCCTGGTGCAGCGCGGCGTCCAGCTCGGCGTGCGCCGACAGCTCCCGACGCAGGTCCTCGTCGAAGATGCCGACCCGATTGCGTCCGGTCGCCTTCGCCCGGTACACGGCGGCGTCGGCCTCGCGCATCAGCCGGTCGCCGTCCACGGCACCGTCGCGGCAGATGGCCACGCCCACGCTCGCACCGATCCGCAGTTCCCGTCCCTCGAACATCATCGGTTCGTGCAAGGTTCCCACCAGCCGCTCGGCGAGCTGCACGAAGCGGGTCTCGCTGCTGAGGTCCTCGAGCAGCACCACGAACTCGTCTCCGCCCAGGCGGGCGACCACGTCGCCCTCGCGGACGGCCTGCGCCATCCGCGTGGCGGCCGTCTGCAGCACGAAGTCGCCGGCGGCGTGGCCGAAGGTGTCGTTGATCGCCTTGAAGTGGTCGAGGTCGACGAACAGCAGGCCGGTCATGGCGCCGCTGCGCTGCGCGCGGTGCAGTGACCTGTTGAGCAGATCGAGGACATAGCCGCGGTTGGGCAGTTCGGTGAGCGGGTCGTGGGCGGCCCGATGGGCCAGTGCCTGCTGGGCGCGCTCCTGGCTGGCCATGGCGTCGCGCACCCGGACGATCGACGTGCGTACCAGCTCGCCCAGAGGGCCGGGTGCCGGCGACTCCAGCGCGGCGGCGGCGACCGTCCCCTCGGCCAGCGCGGTCGCCTGATGCTCGATCCCGCGCAGCGTGTCGACGGCTGCGGCGAGCGCGCGAGCGACGGTGCGGACCTCCCTGGGGCCGCTGACATGCACGTCGGGCAGGAGCCCCTGGCTGATCTGTTTGGCCTGCTCGGCCAGCTCGCTCAGCGCGCGGGTCACCCAGGCGCGCACCAGCAGCGCGAGGCCGAGGGTGAGCACGAGCAGCAGGACGTCCAGAGCGACGACCCAGGCCACGGCGTGCCGCGCTGCGGTGCGCGCGGCGGTGGCTGCCTGCGTCGCGCGGTCCAGGGTGCTGTCGAGCACTGCGTTGAGGGCACGCTGGCGCTGCAGCGAAATGGTCTGGTTCCTGAGCGCCGCCGGGACGGATCCGCCCGGACCGGCGTCGGGGGTGTCCGAGATCCGGACGGCGTCCGCGGCACGTTGCGCCAGCGCCGTGGTGCCGTGCGTCAACCGGGCCGAGGCAGCCAGGTAGGCGCCCTGGGTCCTGGCGACCTCGGACGCCGCAGCGGCGGCCCCCTTCGCCGATGTCGTGAGCGTCGTCGAGATCACGGCCGCGGCGAGTTCGCCGGCGTACTGCGCGGCGGGGGCGACGAGCGCCACGTCGCTGAGTGCCTGATTGGTGGTGGTGTCGAGTCCGCCGGTGCCCGCGCGCTGCAGCAGGGTCGTTTCGACGCCGACCAGCCTCGTCTCCAGCGCCGACCAGCGAGCGTAGGACGGCAGGCCGGCAGGCGAGGTCCGCATGGCGACGAGCGCGCTGCGCACGGCCCGCAGCTGGCCTTTGGTGTAGCTGTCGCCGGCAGCGATCGACCTCGCGAAGGAGGCGTTCGTGGCCGCTTGGACGCGGGGAAGTTGACCGGCGATCTTCTGGACGGCTAGCGCCTGCTGCCTGAGCTTCGGCTGCGTCGATCCGGACAGCTGCTGGTACTGCAGCGTTGCGAGGGAGGGGACGATCTCGGTCTCGACGCTGCGCCGGGCCGCGTCGACGGCGGCGACGTCTGCGACCAGGCGCTTGATGGTCTCTGAGCGGTCCGCGACCCGGATCTGACCGCTGGCCTGGATGGTGGTCGCGATGCCGACGGCGAGCAGCGGTACCGCGAGCAAGATCATCAGCCGGTTGGGCAGGCTCGCGCCCGCCGAGTCACGGAACTTGCGCAGGTCCATGACATGCGCATCGGCAGGAAGGCGGCGAACCTGAGGGCTGCCCGGGTATGAGGTCTGACGAGATCCGTCGCCGGCGGCACGCTAACCGGTGTCGGTGGCCGAGGTGATAGCTGTCTTGATCGCCGCGGCGAGCGTGTCCTCGAACGAGGGGTCGCCGTCGGAGTACAGCGCGATGACGTGCCGCAGGATCGGGAACGACGAGCCGCCGGTGGACTGGGTGTACACCGGCTCGACGTAGAGGATGCGCCCGGCGACGGGTATCGCCTCGAGGTCGCCGAGCACCACTTTCGAGTTGCCGCCGCGCTGCAGGGTCAGCGCCTCGGTGATCGTCGTGTTCGATTCGATGTCGTTCTGCACCTGCGCCGGCGATTCGCCGGCCGAGCCGCCCGGGAGCTCCAGCACGGTGAACTTCCCATAGTCGGGCCCGGGTTCGGAATTGACGTAGACGAACGCCGCGAGCTGCTGGCCGTTCAGCGTCACCATGGGGCTCGACAGCGAGTAGTGCTGATTGCCGTAGCCGTCGGCGGCCATCGAGACGTACTTCGACGGCAGCGGCGCGCTCGAGGTCGGCTGCGCGGAACTGGAGTTGATCGACTGCGAGGCCGCCGCGGTCGGGTCGCTCGGCACCTTCCAGAACGCGTTGCCGCTGTAGAAGTTCGACGCCTGCGTCACGTGGTACTTGGCCAGCAGCGTCCGCTGCACGTTGAACAGGTCGGTGGGGTAGCGCAGCTGCGCCTTGAGCGCGGACGGGATGCTGGACTCCGGATGGACGAGCCCCGGGAACACCGACTCCCACGCCGTGAGCAGCGCGTCGGGGTGCTGCTTCTGGTTCCAGGAGTAGAGCGTCACCTTGCCGGAGTAGGCGTCGACGACGGCCTTGACCGAGTTGTGCAGGTAGTTGATCTGCGTGTTCGGCTGCGCGACCGAGGCGCCGTTCGCGGTCAGTGTCGTCTTGCTGGCGGAATGGAAGTTCACCTGCTGCGAGTCCGGGTAGTTCGACGACGTCGTGTAGCCGTCTATGACGTAGACGATCCGGCCGTTCACGACCGCCGGGTACTCGTCCCCGTCGAGGCTGAGCCAGGGCGCGACCTTGGCCACGCGGGCCCGCGGGTCGCGGACCTCGAGCAGCTGCGAGGCACTGTTCAGCTCGGAGCTGAAGAAGATGTTCGGGTCGCTGAGCTGGTAGGCGAACAGGAACCGGCGCAGCGTCGAGCCGACCGGCACGCCGCCGCCCCCCGTGTGGGTCGAGTGCGCCGTGGTCGTCGAGCCGCTGCCGGCGGGGTGGTCGAACTCGAGGTTGCGCGTGCTGCCCTTGGGCTGGCCGACGATGGCGTAGGACGAGCTCAACGACGGGCTGAAGTACACCTGCGGACGGCTGACCGGGATCTGCTGGCCGGGCGGCATGCCACCGTTGAGGAAGACCGGGCTCTGCGTCTTCGCGTCGACCTTGGTGGTCGGCGCTGCCACGACGCCGTAGCCGTGGGTGTAGACGAGGTGGTTGTTGACCCACGTCGACTTGGGGATGCCGCTGGACTTCAACTCCCGCGTGGCGATGACGACGTCCTGCGACGTGCCGTTGACGGTGTAGTGGTCGGTGTCGAGCGTCGACTTGAAGCTGTAGTAGGACTGCAGCTGCTGCTCGACGTTGAAGGTGGGCGAGAGCTTGTTCGGGTCGATCACCGAGGTTTGTGCGGTCTTGCCGGCCAGCGTCACCAGCTGCGAGCTGCTCAGCGAACTCGACGAGTTGTAGGGCACCGTCGTGACGTCGCCGTCGAGCCCGAACGCCGCGCGGGTGGCCTTCTGGTTGTTGGCGATCTCGCTGAGGTCGAGCTTCGAGGCGCTCGGCGCCTCGCGGAAGCGGTAGACGAGCGACGGCCACGCCGAGCCGATGACCGTCACGGCGACGACCATGACGACCACGACACCGGTCAGGGTGCGTACCCGGCCGAACACCCGCTGGCTACCGCGCTGCCGATCACCGAGCAGGGCGTTCGCGACCAGGGCGACGGCGCCCAGCAGCGTGACGACGACGAGGACGTACTTGCTCGGCAGTGATGCGGTGCGGTCGGCGTACCCGACGCCGGTGACCGGCCCGCGGGATGAGGTGGTCAGGGCGTAGCGCGACAGCCAGAAGTTCGCGGCCTTGAGCACCAGGTACCCGGCGGCCAGCAGCGACAGCAGCGACGTGTACCCGCGGGTGATCTTGCGCCGGCCCCGCCGGATCCGCCAGCCGCCGTACCAGTAACCGCCGACGACGGCGATCCACAGCCCGTAGGTGACGGCCTGGGTCAGCAGCGTCACCACGAGCTGGTGAAAGGGGAGCACCTCGACGAAGAACGAGGCGTCCTTGTGGAAGGTTGAGTCGCTCGTGTGAAACGGCTTGGCGTGGCGCCAGAGCAGGTAGGTCTGCCAGGCGCCTGCAGCGCGGCGCCCGACCACGACCGCCGGGACGACGACGGCGAGAGCCACGATGAGCCGTCCGACGTACGACTCGTACTTGCGGAAGATCCAGCGGAACGTGTCGTCGTCGGCCGAGACGTCGAGCGGCAGGCGCAGCCGGCGCAGCGCCAGCACGGACGCGCCGCCGACCAGCCCGGCCACGACCCCGAAGACGCAGAACAGCAGGATCTGCGCGCCGAGCATCCGGTGGTACACCGATCCGTCATGGACGGAGTCGAACCACATGTCGGTGGTGGCGATGCGCACCGCGACGCCGAGCAGCAGGTACAGCGCGACCAGGATGACGGCCAGGGCGCCCAGGCGGATGGCCCACCTGCGCAGGGCGCGCCGTCCGCCCGCCCCGGTCACGGCGCTGCCCGCGGACGTCAGTGTGACCAGAGGGCCGCCTGCCCTGGAACGGGCGGGTCGGGTGGGGGAGAACAAGGGTGTCAACTCCGGACGGTTGCGCTACGGCCGGCCGCGGAGCGACCGCCCCTGTCATGTCGGTCCTCGTAGGCGTCGACGACGGCATCGGCGCTGCCGTCGAGCACGATCCGGCCCTTCTCGAGCCAGATCGCGCGGGTGCAGGTCTCGCGGATGATGCCGAGCCCGTGGCTCACCAGGAACACGGTGCCGGCCTGTTCGCGCAGCTGCAGGATGCGCGCCTCGCTGCGCCGGCGGAACTGCGCGTCGCCGGTGGCGAGCGCCTCGTCGATGAGCAGGATGTCCGGGGTGCGCGCGGCGGCGATGGCGAAGCGCAGCCTGGCGCCCATGCCCGAGGAGTAGGTGTTCATCGGCATGTGCACGAACTCGCCGATGCCGGCGAACTCGCAGATGGAGTCGTACTCCTCGGCGATCTCGGCCGGGGTCATGCCGATGGCCAGGCAGCCCAGGACGATGTTCTGCTCGCCGGACATCGCACCCATCATGGCCGCCGACACACCGAGCAGCGAGGCCTGGCCGCGGGTCCAGATGACGCCCTGCGACGGTGCCATCAAGCCGGCGACGGCGCGCAGCAGCGTGGACTTGCCCGACCCGTTGGGCCCGATGAGGCCGACGGCCTCGCCGCGGTAGGCGGTGAAGCTGACGCCGCGGACGGCGTGGACGGACTTCTGCGCGGATGCCTGCTCGCGCAGCAGCGTCCGCCGGATGGCCGCCCCGCCGCCGCCTTTGCCGCCCTTGCCGATGATCCGGTAGTGGAGGTGGACGTCGTCGACGACGACGGTCTGCTCCGGCTGCTGCGCCCTGCGCGGCCGCGCGGTGTCGGGTGGGGTCGCGGCGCTGGGGACGGAGCGACCGGCCAGGGCGTCAGACATTGCCGTACGCCTCCTCTCCGCGCCAGAAGTAGAGGTAACCCGGTGCGAGGACCCCGACCGCCCACGCGAGCGCGGTCACCCACAGGGTGAGCGATGCCGGGTTGCCCACCAGCAAGGCGTGCCGCGCGAGGGCGAGGAACACGAAACCCGGGTTGAGGTTCAGGACCGCCGACACCCAGTGGGCGTGGCCCCTGCTGAACACCGAGACGCTGTACATGACGCCGGAGGTGTACATCCACACCCGCGAGACGAACGGCAGCAGCTGGGCGGCGTCCGGGACCCGGGCGCCGATGCGCGCCACCACGAACGCGATCCCGAGGCAGAACATCGATTGCAGGGCGATCGCCGGGATGAGCTCGAGCCAGTGCCAGGTCACCGGTTCGCCGCTGATCAACACGATCGGGAGCAGGATCATCATCGAGTAGATCAGCTGCAACAGCGCCACGAGGGTGGTCGACAGCGGCAGTACTGCGCGCGGGAACTGCAATGCACGCACCAGCCCGATGTTGCCCGTGATCGCCTTCGAGCCGGACGTCAGCGAGCTGGTGCAGAAGGAGAACACGAACACGCCGACCGACAGGAAGGCGATGAAGTTGGGCACCCCGCGGTTGGTGTTCAGCAGCAGCCCGAAGATCAGGTAGTAGACGGCGATGTTGAGCATCGGCGTGAGCAGCTGCCACGCCTGGCCCAGGAAGCTGCCCTGGTAGCCCACCGCGTTCGACGCCGAGGAGTACGCGACGACGAAGTGCCGGCGGTTCCACAACCGCTGCGTGTACTCGGCGATCGGCAGCCGGGCGCCGGCCCGCTGCAGGCCGGGCGCGGGCGCGCGGGCCTCGGAGAGGGTCACCGCCCGCTCCGAAGCTGGGCCGGCGACCGGTCCGCCGTGGCGGCCCGCGCCGTGATCTGCATAGTCGTGCTCCGCGCGCTCAATTCGTTCGGACGTCGGCGCAGTGGCCGTGCCACTACGCCCATGGGATCGCCGTTCAACCTACTGGCCGTAGCCAGGGCGCCCGGGAGACCCTCCCGGGAAGCCGGCCTCGGTGTGGCCCGCCGCCCCGGCTGGGCGACCCGCAGCCGGCCCGCCGGCCGAAGGTCGTGGTGCACATGTGCACTCTTCACAGCACCCGTCGAGCGCGTTAGCCGGGCACAGCGGGCCGCAAGGTGGCCGGGGACCCGACCACGGAGGGTCGCTCAGTCCGAAGCCGGGTCGTGGTCGTCGCGGGCCTCCCGTACGCGGTGCGGCACCCGCAGCAGGCGCACCCCGGTCACGAGCAGCAGGCCACCGGTCAGGTTGCCGAACGCCGACCAGCCCAGCGCGCCCAGCCAGTCCAGGTAGCCGTACGGCGCGTGCCCGCTGAGCAGTCCCGCGAACATGAGGATCGAGTCCAGCACCGAGTGGAACAGCTGCGCGGCGACCAGGACGAACGACATCATGACGGCCGCGACGATCTTGATGCCCAGGTCCTCGCTGGCGTGCTGCATCCGGGTCAGCAAGGTGATCACCGCGCCGGCGAGGACGGCGAGGCAGAACGAGCGCCAGCTGACCCCGAGGTCGGCGTAGTGCGTACCGGCCTTGACGGCGGCCTCGTGCACGTCGGGCAGGGCGACGACGGTGAGCGCCGCCATCAGGAAGCCGGCCACCAGATTCATGGCGAGGGTGAGCAACCACAGCCGGGCGAGGGCGAGCATCGACCCGGTCTTGGCGACGACGGCGGTCACCGGCACGAGGAAGTTCTCGGTGAACAGCTCCGAGCGTGCGAGCAGCAGCGCGACGAAGCCGGTGGTGAAGGCCAGGCTGGCCAGCAGCGGCTGCTCGGTCTTGGCCTCGACGACGAGGTAGATCAGCACGCCCACCCCGACGTCGACACCGCCGAGTAAGCCGGTCGAGATCAGCGGCAGTAGCGGCCGCGACAGCCGGTCCGATCCCTCGGAGACGATCCGGTCGAACGCGTCCTCGACCTCGGGTTCCTCGCGCGAGCCGGCCGGCGACGCGACATCGCGCGGGCCGCCCGACGGCCGGGTCACCGCAACGCCGTTCGGGGCAGGTGGGTGCGTGTGTGCATGGCTGCGACGTACCCAACCGACGCTCCGGCGCGCCCGCCCCTAGCACGGTGTGCCCATGGCCACGGGGCGCCCGTCCACAGCGGGACCGGTTGTCAACAGCTGCTGCGCTCGGTCGGTGGGCGCGTCCGGCGCGGGCCACGCTGCAGGGCATGACCCTTTTCCTTGCTGTCCTGCGCGCCGCCGCCCAGCGATCCTCGTCCGGCGTGCGCCGCCGGCGCCTGCTCCTGCGGGCGGTCGACGCTGGCATGTCCACCGCCGAGTACGCGGTCGGCACCGTGGCCGCGGTCGCCTTCGCAGTGGTGCTGTTCAAGGTGGTGCGCAGCCCGGCGGTGTCGTCGGCGCTGAGCGGCATCATCACCTCCGCCCTGCACTCGAGGTGACGCGATGATCCGGCTCGGTGGCGACGAGCGCGGCATGGTGACCGCCGAACTGGCCGCGTGCCTGCCCGTGCTGCTGCTCGTGCTCGGCGTCGCGCTCAGCGCGGTGTCGGTCGTCGCGGCCCGGGTCCGGGTGCAGGACGCCGCGCGCGAGCTCGCCCGGGCGGCGGCGCGCGGCGACC
>CAZZZE010000035.1:0-14473 GCA_964658365.1 uncultured Jatrophihabitantaceae bacterium | reverse complement strand
GCCCGCGATTGCGGTGCGGAGAAGCTGTCGGAGAAATACTGGGTCTCGTGGACGACCTGCCCGTCCACGAACTCCATAATCGAGACCGAATAGCTGGGAACGCCGTCATAGGTGATCGTGCACTCACTGACCCACAGGTCCTGACGGCCGATGATCCGACGCACGACGAAATGTCGTTCGGCCGGGTGTCCGCCTCGCTGGGCAGAGATGTCGGCCCGGCCTCGAAAGCGTTCACCCGACTGGGGATAGTCGAGCACTGCTCCGATGGCATAGATCGCGTGTTCAGCCTCGAGGTCCCCTACTTCCGACGCCCGCCAGTGGTCAGCTATCCGTGCCGGTACCGAATCCATCAGGACTCCCCATCCATATCAGCGAGCTCGGTCGTCAGCGCCGACGGTGGACCAACCACGTCGGGGACGATCGACATCCTCTACTTCGACGCGGGCGGCGTCATCACACTTGTCGAGTGCACACTGCGGTGGAACAGCGAATCTTTCACCCCATCCGCGCCAGAACGATGTTGCCTGCGGCCGAGGGCTGACCGATGCGTCGGGCTGATGCCGGTTTGGTCGGTAGACCCCCGTCAGACGAACTAGCCGCCGATCGTCCACCCATGGGAGCGTGTGCATCGCTCGCGCCGCGGTCGGATGCTGCCGGGCGGCTGTCGGCCACGTAGGGGGAACGTTGTGCTGGTGGGTCGTTGGATCGCGGCGCTATTCGTCGGCCTGATCGGCCTCGGGTGCGCGTCACTGGTCGTGTACATCGCTGCAGCGGTAAGCGACGGCAACGGCTCGAACATCTCGAGCGGATCAAACGCACTGCTCAGCCAGGAAAACAAGGCCACGTCCTATTCGGCACCGTCGTGTCCCGGGGACGGTTCGGCACCGCTCGCGAATGACCGGTCCAGCGTGCTTGGTGCCGAGCTCGCGCAGGCCTGCGCCGCACGTCGTGCGAACGCCGTGCTCGTCGTGCATTTCTCTGTCTCTCTCACCGACGACGGCAGGATCGCCGAGAAGGTCGCGCTGTCCGCGACCGTGCCCACCTCGAGCTGGCTGGTCGAGGCCATGAAAGACGGAGCAGCGCGCGATCCCGTGAGCCTCGGCCGGTTGTTGCTTGGCTCGTCCGCATCGGGGACACCGTGGCAGTTCGGTAAAGCACGTCTCGTGCAGCAACCGTCTCCGAAAGCGACCACGCCGAGCGCGGGCCCGTCGCAGGCCGGCTCGTCGAGCACAGTCGCGGCGACCACGGACGTCACGGTGGCGGGCACGCGGGTGCTTGCGAAGTTCGAGCGCGACGCTTCGCTGACGGTGCTGGCCGCGCCGGCCATGACGAAGGTCTTCTTGCTGCGGACAAACGTTCTGGTCGATGCGCCGACGTTCGTATTCACCGATGTGATCGGCTCGTCGGCGGGGGTCGATCAGCGCACGATCGTCGCGGGCACGTCCATCTCGGCGAGCCTCGTGGGCGCCGAACAGCTCAGCATTGGGCTCGCCGCGCCGCAAAGCGCGTACGAGCGCGCGCAGTCGACGAACCCGGACGCTAACGCGAAGCACTCGAGCGTGCGTCCCAACGTGCTGGGACTGGACAACCTCCTCTACTCGATCATTGGCGTGCTCGACCTGATCTTGGTCCTGTACCTCGTGCGCAACTGGCGCGGCGCGGATATGGCGAAGCCGCTCGCGCTCTTGCGTCCTGTTGTTCGGCTGGCGATCGGCGTCGCCGGGCTGAGCGGGCTGATGGGCGTCGCCGAGTACTGGGAGCCGCGCGCGCTGGATCGCTGGGCGAACAACGCCGCCGAGTACGTGCGCACCGACGAAGTGGTCGGCGCGCTCGGCGTTGCCGTCGTAGCCGTCATGGCGTGGCGCCTGATCCGTCGGTCAGTATCAACCACGTCGTCGTTGCGGCCGAGGCTCGCGGCCGGCCTCGCGGCGGGGGTGCTGACACTGTCCGGCGGGGCGATCGTGGTGACGGGGTGGCAGATCCTGAGCCGGGTCACGCTCGAGCCCGACCGGGTGTTCGGCGGGCGCGGTGGTGCTACTGCTGTCGTGCTCGCCGGTGTCGCGGCGGCCGTGGTGTGCATCGTCGTGGTCTGCGTCCTGTTCGTGGCGGGAAGTCGCAACCCGGGCCCGGTGTCCACGCGGGCCGTGGCGCTTGTTTTCGCCGTCGCAGCGCTCGTCATCGTCGCCACGGCCGAGGCGCAGGTGATCTACCAATCGCGGGGACTGCTCGTGATCCTTGAGGTGTCGGTGGTCCCGATCGTGCTGGGTGTCGCCGCCTATGCCGCCACCGGCGGCCTGCTCGCGCTGTCCGTCGGACAGCTGTGGCACTCGGCCGCGCCGCAGGCGGGCCTCCCCGTTCGTCGTGTCGCCGGCCGGTGGATCTACCTGCTGCTCGCGGTCCTGGTCGCCGCGCTGATGTGGCCGGGCGTCCACGTGCTCTGGCTCGGCTCCGGCCCGAGTGTGCGGGAGGACTGGTTCACGGCCGAAAGCGCCCTGTTCGGGGCGAATAACCTCCTGCGTCTGGTCATTCTCGTCGTCGTCGTGCAGCTCGCTCGGGCTGTCGGCGGCAGTGGAGTGGATAACCCCGGCCGGGTACGTGCACAGGCCACGATGACCGGTGCTGCGGTGGTGCTGGTGTGGGCACCCTCGGCCAGCTGGTGGTTCCTGCCAGTCGGCTTCGCGGTGAGCCTCGTCGGGATCCGCGGCGTGTTGCTGCCGGACGTGAGCCTGAAGCGCGCCGCCAGCATGGCCTCGATGACCAAGACGCAACAGAACGAAGCGATCGTGCGACTGGTCAACAACACCCAGCGCGACCGCGCGCTCGGCTCCGCCGTCGCAGCTGTGCTCGCCAAGACCGACGGCGAGACGGGCAGCAACCCCGACGCCGCCGCTGTTCAGGCCGCGACCGCGCTGCGCGCACGTCGCGAGGCGCTTCGGCTGCCCCCGTCGGGCGATTACTCGTCCACCGAGGTTGCGCTCGCCCACGCGGCCGGAACCACGGCCTGGGAGCGGGCGAGCTGGGGCGCGAAATGGTCGACCGCCATTTCGCTGCCGTGGATCGCGCTGTCGATCAGGTCCGACGTCTCGACGGCGCTGCATCGCGACCACTTTTACCTGATCAACTCGCTGATCTTCACGATCGCCTATGACGTGCTGTGGTGGACGGCGATCGGCTTCGTTTTCGGCTGGGCGTATCCGCTGCTGCGCGGGCGCACCGGGATGACAAAGGCGATCCTGCTCGCGACGGTGATCGCGGTGCCGCTGTTCGTGATTCGGATCCTGCCCGGTCCGGCGACGCGAACGGCCTTCGCGACTACCGGCCAGACCGCGGCCGAGCTCGCTGCCGTCGCGCTCATCCTCGGCCTGCTCGCCGACTACACACTGCTTCGGCGCGCGGGGCTCGGCTTCTCAGAGCTGAAAGAGCTGCAGCGCCTCGGTGGCGCGCTCACCTGGGTGACCTCGGTGCTCGCTGCGATCGGCACCGCGGTCACGACCATCATCGTCACCGGGGTGACCGGGGTACTCACCTACACCGCGAACCCGCCGCAGAACCCGACGGCACCCGGGACGTCGAGCTCGCAGGGAAAGTAGGCCCCGGCGCATCCGCTCGTGTCATCGGCCGCCCCGACAAGGAACGCCTGTCGAAAGGGCAACCTCGCGAGTGAGTACAGAACGGCCGATGTGCGTGGATCTATGACAACCAGGTCGCGCGGGGTGCAGACCAGTCCCTGCACCACGCTGCACGGCGCCGCGCCACCCGGAGCCGCGACGGTCTTGCGTCAGAGCGGGTCGGGGCTGCGCCACACGCGGCCACCCACCTCGGCCACGATGGCGTTGGCGATGCGTTCGGCGAGCTCGATCGCGTCGGGCCGCAGGATCGGACAGCGCAGCTCGACCCACCAGTACGGTGGCGCCGGCTCGTCGGTGACGCCGAGCAGCCGGTGGGCTTCGCCGGGAACACTGATCTGCGACGGCGTCTCGATGGCGGCGACCAGCATGCGGTTGTCGTCGAAGAGCTGCAGCACCCCGCCGTCATGTATCGAACCGACCCGCAGGTGCGGTGCCGCACTGACGAGTGCGCGCAGTAGGACGTCCTGGGTGGGCGCGGTCCGGGCCAGCGCCACGACGTCTGCCGTCACGCGCGGTACTCCACTTCGGAGAACGGCCCGACCTCGCCGAGCAGCGACTCCGCGGGCCGCTGGACGGAGTCGGCCGCGGAGGTCGCGGGCGGGGTGACCGGCGGACGTGGGGTCGTCGTTCCCGTCCCACGGCCGAAGTCGGCCAGCTGGACGACCTGGCGGGCGTCACCTCGCCGCACGAGGAAGCCGCGTCCCGGCGGTTGGGGCGCAGGGTAGATGCCCGGGAACAGCTGCCCCTCGCTGCGGTCGCCGGACAGCAGCAGGCCGGTGGCGCCGGTGTCGCGGACCAGGGAGACCAGCGGCTCCCACATACCACGCGACGACCCGGCCACCGGCCGGGTCAGCACCACGTGCAGGCCGATGTCGCGGGCCGAGGGCAGGTAGGGCAGGAACCCCTCGAGCGGCGACTGGCCGGAGGCCGTCAGCACGTCGTAGTCGTCGACGAGCAGGACGATGCGCGGGCCCTCGAAGCGCGGGCCCTCGGCGAGCGCGTTCGGGTCGGTGACGTCGTCCGGCATCCGGGTCGCCAGCTCCTGACAGATCGCGGCGGTGAGGCGACCAGCCAGCTGCGCGTTGCCGGCATAGCCGCCGACGTAGTCGCCACCGACGACACCCGTGAGCCCGCGCCGCGGGTCGAACATCGCCAGCACGACCTCCTCGCTGCTGTAGCGCTGCGCCAGCCCGAGCGCGATGCCGCGCAGCAGCGTCGTCTTGCCCGACTCCGCGTCGCCGAGCACGAGCAGGTGCTGGTCGCGGCCGAACAGGTCGAGCGTCAGCGGCGCCAACGTGGTCTCCGACAGCCCGATGGGTACTGCGGCCGGCTCGTCGATCTCGTCGGGCAGGTCGGCGGCGGGGACCAGCGCGGGCAGGACCCGCACCGCCGGCGCGCGCTGGCCCGTCCAGCGCGTCGACGCGGAGCGCCCGAGCTCGACCAGGACGCGGGTGCCCGTCTCCTGGTCCAGCTGCCCGTCGGCGCGCGGCAGCGCGGTCTGCGCGAACAGCCCGCCGTGCGTGAGGGCCCGCCCGGGCGGGCTCTTGGCGAGGGTAGCGGCGAGCTTGCGCCCGATCACCGAGTCACCCGGGTCGTTGAGCCGCAGCTCTACCCGGGTGCCGATCGCCGGCTGCAGGGCGATGCGCAGGTCGTTCCAGCGCAGCAACGACATCACGACGTGGATGCCGAAGCTCGGGCCGCGGGCCAGCAGGTCGGCGAAGCGGTCGTCGAGCTCGTCGAAGTTCGAGCGCAGGGCGCCCGCGCCGTCGATGACGAGCACGATGTCGGCCGTCGGCAGGTCGGGGATCTCGCCCGCCGCGTGCCGGCGCCGCAGGTCGTCCATCGAGTCGACGGCGTGGTCGCGGAACACGGCCTCGCGGTCGTCGAGCATGCCGAGGACCTCGTCCAGGGTGCGGACGATCCGCTCGCGGTCGGTGCGCGACGCGACGCCGCCGACGTGCGGGAACTCGCGCAGCGCGGCCAGTCCGCCGCCGGCAAGGTCCATGCCGTACACGGCGACCTGATCGGGGGTGTGGGTGAGGGCGAGGGCGGCGACGACCGTGCGCAGCCACGTGGTCTTGCCCGACTGCGGGCCGCCGATGACGGCCACATGGCCGCCGGCCTCGGTGAGGTCGAGCAGCCAGGGGTGCTGCTGCTGACGCTCCGGGTCGTCGAGCAGCCCGATCGGCACCTGCATCGGGCGCGGCCGCAGGGCCAGGCCGAGGCCGCGCTCGGGAATCGTGGAGACCGCCCCGCCGATCGCGTCCAGGGTGGTGGCGTCGGGCAGCGGCGGCAGCCAGATCGTGCGGGTGTCCTCGGTGCGGGCGGCGTCGACCCGCTCGAGCAGGGCACCGAGCAGCGTGGTGGTCACCAGGCGTTCGGGCAGCGCGGCCTCGGGGTCGTCGGTGGGGGTGGCGTCGTTGGCGGCGAGGATGCCCGGGTACGTCGGCAGCCGCAGGACGTTGGCCGAGGTCTCGGTGGTGCTGTCGACCTCGACCGTCGTGCTGGCCGGCCCGGAGACGTAGGCCGAGCGGAAGCGGGTGTAGACGCTGGTGTCGACCTTGAGGAAGCCGTAGCCCGGCAGCGAGGGCAGGTGGAAGGCGTCCGGCGTGTCCAGCACGATCTGGGACTCGCCCTCGGAGAAGGTACGCAGCCCGAGGCGGTAGGACAGGTAGGTGTCCAGGCCCTTCAGCCGGCCGGACTCGATGCGTTGGCTCGACAGCAGCAGGTGCACCCCGATCGAGCGGCCGATGCGCCCGATCGTCAGGAACAGCTCGATGAAGTCCTCCTCCGCGGCGATGAGCTCGCCGAACTCGTCGATGACGACGAGGAGGTGCGGCAGCGGCTCCAGCTCGGGACGGCTCTCACGCGCGGCGTTGTACTCGTCGATGTTGGCGAGGTTGCCGGTGTCCTTGAGCAGCCGCTGGCGGCGCACGACCTCGCCGTTGAGGCTGGCGTGGACGCGCTCGATGAGTCCGGGCTCGTCGGCGAGGTTGTCGATGATCCCGGCGACGTGGGGCATGCCGGCGAAGGGCGCGAACGCCGCGCCGCCCTTGTAGTCGACGAGCACCATGGCGACCTGGTCCGGCGGGTGGGTCGCCACCAGGGTCGCGACGAGGGTGCGCAGCAGTTCGGACTTGCCCGACCCGGTCGCACCGACGCACAGGCCGTGCGGGCCCATGCCGAGCTGGGCGGACTCCTTCAGATCCAGCAGGATCGGGTCGCCGTTGTCGTCGACGCCGATGGGCACGCGCAGGAAGTCCAGCCGCGAGCGCGGACGCCACAGCTCGCGCACGTCGACACCGGTGACGTCCTCGATGCCCAGCAGCGTCGCCGTGTCGACCGAGCCGATCTGCACCTGCTCGGCGAGGGTCGAGCGCGACAGCCGCAGCGGGGCGAGCGCGCGGGCCAGGCCGGACACGAGCCCGGTGGGCGCGGGATCGACGTTGCCGGTCGCGGTGACGGGCTGCGCGATGTCGCGCAGGTCCTCGACGACCGCGGTGCCGTCGTCGTCGACGGTGATGCGCACGGCGACGTCGGACGGCTCGTGCAGGCGGTCGGTGACGAGGTGCAGGACGGTGATGCCGGCGCCGCCCGGGCCGAGCGTCGCGTCGGGCAGCGGCAAGTGTCCGGCCACGGTGCCCCGGCTGTCGCTGATCACGAGCAGTCGCTGGGCCAGCCGGGCGGTGTCGGTGGATGCCAGCCCGCGCCGCGCCTCGGCGGCGAAGGTGGCCCGCCGGCCGAGCTCGCCGGACAGCAGCCGCGCCAGGCCTGCGAGGTCGGTGGCGATGCGGCGGGCGCCGACTGGGCCGTCGCGCACGTCGTCGTCGACGAGATGCGGCAGCCAGGTGAGCCACTCCCATTCCGGCGCCGCGTCGGGTGGGCAGGCGAGCGCGACGGCGAGGTCGTCGGGGGCGTGGAAGGTCGCGGCCTGCGCGACCAGGGCCCGCACCGCGGCGGCGACGGCCGCGGGCGAGCCGACGACCGCCACGTCACCGGCGCGGTCGAGCGGGGCGAGCAGCGGCAGGCCGGGGGTCGAGCGGTACCGGCCGGCGGTGGCCCGGGCCTCGGCCAGCATGAAGTCGTCGGTGGGCTGGGTGGGGGTCCCGTTGTCGGGGACGGTCAGCTGTCGCCAGGTGATGGTGCCGGTGCCCAGGCGCACGCGCAGGAAGTCCTCGTCGGAACGGCGGCGGTCCCAGAGCCTTGCCGGGTCGCCGACGACGCCGAGCAGCGAGCCCGGATCCGGGTCGACCGTGCGGGCGGTGGCGCGGGCGGCGGTCTCCTCGGCGAGCAGCTGCTCGGACAGCGCTTCGAGGTAGTCCAGGTAGCGCTCGCGGTGCAGGCGTCGCTGGCGGTTGCCCTGTGCGCGGCTGCCGAACAGCGAGACGAGGCCGCCGAGTAGCGCGGCGAGCATGACGAGGGCCCCGACCGCGACCATGATCGGGTTGCGGCGCAGCGTGATCATCATCGTCATCGACGAGACCGCGCCGACCATGGGCAGCAGGGCCTGCGCGGCAGGTCCCCCGGTCTTCTTGTCCGGCAGCAGCGGCGGTGCGGCCAGTTCCAGCGGTCCCGGCGCCGGAATCGGGCGCACGGTGCGGGCCGGGCGGTGGACGAGGCGCAGCGTCACCGGGCCACGTCCAGCTCGACCGGCTTGGCACCGGCGGTGGTGGGCACCGCGGGGCCCAGCACCTCGGCGGCGAGCCGCATCGCGGCCAGGTGCGTCTCGGGAGCGAGGCTCGGCAGCCGGCCGCGCAGTCCGGGCCCGACCTGCGGGTCGAAGTCGAGCTCGGTGACGGGCACCCCGCGGGCCGGCAGCCGCCGGCGGGCGAGCAGGCTGCCGTGGCTGTCCGGGGGGCGGTCGACGACGACGACGGTGCGCCCCGCCCAGGGGGCGCCCACGTTGTCGCGCAGGCTGCGCAGCTTGGCCGTGACGAAGTCGAAGCCCTCGCGGGTGGTCGACGTGACGAGGCAGACCGCGTGTGCCCGCTCGAGCGCGAGCTCGGCGGTGCCCGGGCCCGGTTGGTAGCCGAGGTCGGTCACCGACAGGTCGAAATAACGGATGAAGGGGGCGACGGCACGCGCGTACGTCGTCGCGTCGGGCGCCGCGTCGGGTGCGGCGGTGGGTGCGGCGGCGCCGGCCGCCGGCGGGCCGTCCGTGCTGCCCGAGGTCCCCGGCAGCAGCCACAGCCCGGGACCGAGGCCCGTCAGCTGGCCGCTGAAATCGGCGCGCGCGGCGATGCGCGGCGGCCGGGCCGCGAGGTCGCGCATCGTGCGGGTGGGCGCCACCCCGAAGACCTGGTGCAGGGGATTGGGTCCGGGCGCCGCGGCGTCGACGAGCAGCACCGGGTCGGCGCGGCGCGTGGCCAGGGCCAGGGCCAGCAGCGCCGACACCGTCGTTGAGCCGGCGCCCGGGTCGACGGACAGCACCACGATGCGGCGTCCGAAGGCCACGGCGGTGGTGAGCTGGCGCTGCAGCTCGACGTACTCCCGCACGTCGCGCGACGCATGCAGCCCGACGGCGCGGCGCAGTGCACGCCGGGCGCCTCCGCGCCACTCGGGCGGGCGGCTCTGGTGTCGGGGTTGCGTCATGATCTCCGGCCTCAGAAGGTGTGCAGCAGCCGGCCGAAGACGCCGAAGACGCCGACGAGCAGCGGGACGAGGGCAAGCACGCCGACCGATTCGATGCGGTCAGCGATCATCCGCAGCCGAGCTCGCACGTGCGCCGGCGGGTCGATCACGAGCACGCCGACCAGCGCGGCGGCACCGGCGAGGGTGGAGGCCAGCGGCCAGATGGACGTGCCGTCCCGCCCGGACCAGTCGAGCTCGAGGGCGACCGCGACGGCGGCCGCGGCGACGATCACGGCCACGGCCTCGGCGATCAGCGGGTAGGACCGCCCGCGCAGCAGTGCGACGAGCGCGGTGGTGGCCGCGATCCAGGACGGCCACTGGTGACCGGCCGAGGCGAGCGCCACCCCGGTCGTCGCGAGCACGGACGACGCGGCGACGGTCGACCAGACCAGCCCGGAGTGCGCATCGAGCAGGGCCGACGCGAGCAGCCGCCGCGGGACGACGTCGCCGTTCAGCCGGCGGTCGTCGAGCGAGGTCAGACCCGAGTAGGTCACGGCCCACTGGGGCAGGAAACCCAGGACGACGACGGCCGCCACCGCGACCAAGGCGTCGGCCTCCTGCGGGTGCAGCGGCGTGCGGCGCAGCACGATCCAGCCGGCGGCGAGGACCAGCCCGATGGCCGCGCCGAGCAGTGGCCCGCGCGCCCGGCGCCCGACCCCGGCGACGGCCAGCACGACGGCCGCGGCAACGAGGACGGCACCGACCCGGTCGACGCGCGTCCAACCCTGGCCGTCGGCGACCGTGGCGGCCCCGACGGCGGCGAACGCCGCGCCGCAGGACGCGAGTGCGACGCCGGGCAGCGTCTGGCGCAGCACGCCCAGGACCGCGCCGGCGGCCCAGCAGCCGATCGCGGCCCACAGCAGGGTGAGGAAGGCGGTGTGCCCGGTGTCGCGGGCGACGATTTCGAGGCCGGCCAGCCCGGAGAACACGGCGGCGGTCGAGATCGCCACCGCCGACCGGGCGGCCGCGCCCCAGCGGCCAGGGTGCCGCTCGAGGTCACCGGCGGTCTCCTCGGTGACGTCGGTGACCACCGGCGGCGGCGGGATCTCGTCCTCGTCGACGAGCCGTAGGACCGCGCCGTCGAGGATGCCCGCCCCGATGAGGGTCGCGTCCTGGGGCAGCAGGTCACCGAGTGCGGTGGCGATGCTGCGCCGCCGTGGCCCGCCGGCCGTGTCCTCGCCGAGGATGCGTAGGACCTCGGGCATGAGCGAGCCGATCGGCTCGGTCGAGGGCAGCACGAGGTCGGCCCGCGCGCGCCGCCCGACCAGCGTCACCCGGCTGTACCCGGCGTTGGACTCGGCCGGTGACTCGACCTGCGTCGTCATGCGGCACCTCTGCTGATCGCGGACGGGGTGGGCACCGGCACGAGAACACGGACGAGTGGTGCCCCCGCCGAGGACGAGTCGCCGATGTGGACCCGCACGAAGGAGATACCGGCGCAGACCGCGCACGCGACGGCCGCGAGGACGACGCTCACGACGAGCGGGCGGACGGTGTCGGCCGTGACCCGCCGGGTGCGCAGCGCACCGTGCAGGAACGCCTCGCGCAGCCGTCGCCGGCGTACGCGGATCGTCTCGAGCAGGGTCGCGTCGAGATCGCGAGCCACAGCACCTCCCAATCGTCGGATCTGACCTGCTTTACCCCCGGGTGGAGCGTTCCACCCCGAGCGCCTCGGCCAGTTGCGGCGCGACCTCGACGATGCGCTCGGGGCGCAGGTGCCGGACCAGGCCCGCAAGCTCCTCCCAGCCCGGCGTCCCGTTCGCGCCGAGTCGCCACAGCAGGGCCGGCGCCCGCGGGCTCCCGACCTGCTCGGGCGCCGGCAGCGGTGCGCGCAGCAGTATCTCCTTGCCCAGCGCCCGCACCGCGCGCGGGCCGATGAGCACGGCGGTCGGCGCGGGCTCGGGTCGGGCCCGTGCCGGTTCCGTCAGGTCGGCGAGGCCCGGCCGCAGGTGCGTCCACGCGAAGCCGACCGTCTGGGTGTCCGCGGCGGCTGCGAGCAGGTTGTAGGAGACCTCGCGGATCTCCGCCACGGAGCGGGTCACCGGGCCGCCGTTGGACAGCGCGGTCACCTGTTCCTCGACCCCGCGGCTCGTGCGCTGGGCCGTGAGCGCGGCGACCATCGTCTCCGCCGGCTCGTCGGCGTCGTCGGGCTGCGGTCCGACCACGGCCAGCTGCAGCTCCGTCGGCATGCGGCGCCGCGCCACCGCGGTCAGCTCGATGCGGTCCCACGCCTCGGTGACCGGTTCGTGGAGTCCCCAGCCTCGCGGGACGCCGCCGCCGAAGGCCGTCGAGATCTGCTCCACCGCGAGGCCGAGCTCGGTGTGCAGATCGGCCCGGTGCTCGACGGTGAGCGTGGTCAGGACCTGCCAGCACGGGTGGTCGCGGACCTCGAGGAACTGGGGCACCGGGCGTTGGGACCGCGCGACGAACTCGACGACGTCGAAGCGCTGCGGCAGCCCGTCGAGCCCGTCGTAGAAGCCGCCGTCCGGGCTCTGGATCACCCACTGCATCACCCTCGACGCGATCAGCGTCCGCACCGGGAGGGTGACGCGGGTGTCGGGGCCGGTCACGAGGGTGACGACCAGCCCGGCCGGGGTGAAGCGGCTCAGCGCGTCCACGAGCCAGGAACTGAGGCCGATGACCGGACGGTTGACGAGCAGGATCGCGCGGCGCGCGGTGACGACGTCCACCGACGGGTGTTGGGGCGGCGCGGGGCGCAGCTCGGGCTGGTCGATCACGGCGGTGATTGTGCCCGCAAGCCGTTCGTCCCGCTCGGCCGAGAGGTGATTGCTGCAAACGCGGCCGGCTCCGATTGTTCAAACCGCGCCAGTTTCGGTAAAAACGAAGTACGAGCTCTCTGCGCACGCCCACCCAGGGCCGACAGACGAAGGAGAACGCGATGAAGTTCGACATGGGTACCGACACGCTCAGCACCCTGACCTCGCAGACCCAAGGGCAGAGCCAGGACCTCGGCACGCTGATCCGGGCGCTCGTGCAGGCCGCGGAACCCCTCGAGGGCAAGTTCAACGGTGCCGGCAAGCAAGCGTTCGACGGGTTCAAGGCCCACACTGACCAGATCACCAGCCAGCTCAACACCGCGTTGTCGAGCATCATCGGCGGCCAGAGCGGCATGAACAAGAGCTTCAGCCAGGGCCAGGTCGACTTCTCCCAGAACGCGCGCAGCGCGATGGGCAACGCCGACTTCAGCGCCGCCAGCTTCGGCAAGTCCGTCTGAGGACAAGGGAGATCATCATGGCGATCGATCGCAACAGCTACGACACGTCCGCCTCGGCCGACGCCCAAGGCAACATCACGAACGTCATCGGCCAGCTCGAGAGCGTGCTCAACACCCGCGACGCGCAGGTCAAGGCGGCCATGGCCGACTTCACCGCCGACGGCGTGTCGGATGAGTACCACGGCAAGGAGCTGCAGTGGAAGAGCGCGGCCACCGAGGTCCGCTCGATCATCACGCTGCTCAAGAGCGTCCTCAACGAGAACGACGGCACCGCCCAGGCCACCCTGGCGCGCGCGAAGTCGGCCGTCGGCGGCATCGGCTAGCGCCCATGCCTCGCTGGGACATCAACCCGAACGGGGTCAAGGGTGTGCTGACGAAGGTCTCGACGCACGCCGAGGACCTCTCCACCGCCGCGAGTTCGGTCTCTACCGACTTCATGAATTGCGGCAACGCCATCGGCGCCAGCATCGTCACCCAGGCCCTGTCCGACTTCGCCACCGCCCGCGCCAAGGAACTGCAGGACGCCGGCACCCGGGTGAGCGCGGCCATGACCGGCACCGTCAAGGCGGTTACGGCCTATGAGAAGGGCAATCTGGAGATGGCGAAGAACGCGCAAGCGGCCGCCACGAGCACGAGCTGACGACCACCACGTCACCCGATCCGCGAAAGGCCTGAATCGTCATGGCGCAGAGTCCGATCAATGCGGGCGCCATCCCCGTCCCGTCGTTGGACGCAGGGGTGTTGCAGGCGGATGCCGGGTGGCTGCGCCAGGACGCGGGCAAGATCCGCACCCACGGGGCGGACATCAAGTCGACCTGGGCGGGTCTGGCGTCGGTGTACACCGCGCCGGAGAGCGCCGAGCTGCTGGCGGTCATGGACCCGGTGGCCACCAACACCGACGCCTTCGCCACCGACACCGAGCAGGTGGCCTCGATCCTGTCAACGTTCGCGGCCGAAGCCGGGCCACTGGTCGACACCCTGCGCAGCACGCAGGCCAGCGCGGCCGCGTTCGAGGCGAAGGCGAAGTCGACGCACAACTGGGACCACGACGGCGACATGGTCAAGCAGAACAACGCCTACGTGCACACCGTCAACACCACGATCGTCGCCTTCCAGGCCGCGGAGCGTAAGGCGGCCAACGCGATCGAGACCCTGATCGGCGGGCACACCTTCCACACCGTGGACCCGAACAGCAAGACCCAGGACAAGTACGCCTACGGCTACAGCTCCATCCCGGACAACGCCAAGACGCCGTGGGGAGCGGACGTCCAGAAGAAGGACGGCTGCTTCAAGTCGAGCTTGACCCACGTCGGGCATTTCTTCGAAGGCGTCGGCGAAGGCCTGTGGGGAATGGTCAAGGGCGTCGGCACGCTGGCCTGGGACGCGGTCGGTGGCGGTGGCTGGAAGAAGTTCACGCAGGCCTGGTCCGGCATCAACTTCCTGGTCAACCTCACCAATCCGGTCGGCTGGGCCATGAACGTGATGGAGTACGGCCCCAAAGGCACCCTGACCCGGCTGGAGGCCATGGGTAAGGGTCTCGTCGACTGGGACGAGTGGAAGACCGACCCGGCCAAGGCCGCCGGCAACACCTTCGCCAACCTGGCCACCCTCGCCGTCCCCGGCGCCGGCGAGGTCGGCGCGGCGGCCGATGGCGCCAAGGGTGCCGAGCTCGCGGCCAAGGCCGCCGACGCCGCGGACGTCGCCAGTGACGCGGGCAAGGCCGGCAAGGTCTCCAGCGCCCTGTCCAAGGTCGGAGGGCTCACCAAGACCGGCCTGCAGACCTTCAGCAAGCTGACCGACCCCTTCCACTACGCCGCGCAGCTGCCCAAGGTGCTCGACGTCGCCAAGGGCCTGGACATCAAGATCCCCGATCTCGGCGGCACGCTCGGCCACAGCGGTGCCGAGCTGTCCCACGTCGGCTCGGACGCCGGACACGTCAGCGACCACCAGCCGGCGACCGTCGGAGCCGGGCACGACG
>CAZZZE010000034.1:0-14499 GCA_964658365.1 uncultured Jatrophihabitantaceae bacterium | reverse complement strand
GACGTCGGTGACGTCGTGCTCGCCGCCTGGCTGCCCGACGTCGACGTACTCCGGCCCTTGCCCGACCCGCCCGTGCAGGCGGTGACGACCGCGGCGAGTCCCGCCAGCCCGGCGGCCTGCAGGAGCTTGCGCCGGGACGGCTCGGTGCGCACGTCCGGGACTCTCCCCGCGTCTGCCGGCCCGGGCAAGCCCGACACGGTGGTCACATGGTCGACTGCTGCAGCCGGGCGTAGAGGAACTGCAGGAAGTCGGCCCCGGCCACGGCCGTGAACACCGTGGTGACGGCCCTGGTGCTGACCGGCGCGAAGACCTGCCCCAGCGCCAGACCGGTGGCGACCCACTGGGCGAGGCACATCGGGCAGGTCAGCAGCTCGCCGGCCGAGTGCTTGAGGCCGTGTCCGCGCACGTTCTCGGCCAGCTCGCCGGGCGCGCTCGTCTCGCCGGTGAACTCGGTGAACGGGGCACGCAGCGGGCTGGTGACCGGGTCCTTGGCGATGGTGCGGCTGATGCGGTGCGTGGCGATCGCCAGCTGCGCGGCCTCCCACGGTGAACTCGCCGGCAGGCTGGGCCGCCCGAGCCTGCGCGCCAGCGCGGCCGCGGCAGCCGTGCCCGCGACGTAGACGCCCATCAGGGTGGCGTAGCCGCCCAGCTCCGCCGCGTCGCGTCCGTAGGCGTCGGCCTCACGCAGCACCCGGGAATGCACCATCGAACCCATCGAAGGACCTCTCGCGTGTCAGCACGCGGGTTCGGTGCCTCCCGAGTGACATTCCCGGCGGTGGCGCCGGTTATGCGCCTCGGTGGGTCAGGCGGCAACGAGGGTCATCGCGGCCCGCACCTGCGAGACCAGCTCGGCCGGGACCTCCGCCAACCCGTGGTCCTCGCGGGCGTGGACGGCCACCAGGGCCAGGATGTCCTCCTCGGTGCCGGTGAAGGCGCGGGTGCAACCCGGGACGACGTCGCCGCAGCGGAAGTTCTTCATCGGTGTCTCCTCGACCGTGATCAGTACTGCCCTGGTCATCGACCGGTCGGGCCGGAACTTGAGGAGCACAGCGCGAGCATCAGCTCGTCGACGCCGATGATGCCGAGGACCTGGCCCTGCCCGTCGGTGCAGACCAGCGGCGCGAAGCGGGCGGCCGCGGCACGCGACATCGCCCGGCGCGCCGCGTCGACGACCTGGGTGCTCGGCGAGACCAGCGTCGCCGGCACCCAGCCCGACGAGCCCGGGCCCGAGCGCACCAGCGACGCCTGGCCATGACCGTCGAGGACCACGTGGTCGGTGTCGCAGTCGCGCCCGACCCGGGCCGGCCGGACGAGGCCGGCGACGTACCCGTCGAGCGACGAGCGTTGCGCGGACGTGCGGATGTGGTCGACGACGGTCGCGGGCAGCTCCGTCACCATGGTCGGGGTGGGACGGGCCAATGCCCAGCCCTGCCCGAGCGGCACGCCGAGGCGGATGACGGTGTCGAGCTCGGCCTCGGTCTCGATGCCCTCGGCCAGCAGCCAGGTGTCCATCCGGCCGGCCAGGTCGCCGAGCGTTTCCACGAGGGCCGCCTTCACCGGGTCGGCATCGACGCCGGACACCAGCTCTCGGTCGAGCTTGACGAAGTGCGGACGCAGGTCGAGCAGTTGGCTGAGCCCGGCGTACCCGGTCCCGACGTCGTCCATGGCCACCAGGCCGCCGGCCGCCCGGACGGCGGAGAGCACGGGGCCGGCGACGTCGTGCAGCCCGGCTCTGGAGTGTTCGGTCAGCTCGAGGACAAACCGGGTCAGTTCCGGTGCGTCCAGCAGGACGCCGGCGACCTCCGGGTCGGCCAACAGGTGTGGATCGACGTTGACGGACAGGAAGGTGTTGGGCGGCAGCAGCCGCCGGGCCCGGATCCCGGCGCGCAACACCCGGGCCTGCAGCACCGCGTTGACGCCCCACAGGTCCGCCGCGGCGAACCATCGGTCCGGCGGCGCCTGCCACGGCCCGGTGAAGCGCGACAGCATCTCGTAGCCGGCGATGTCACCGGAGCTCAGGTCGACGATCGGTTGGGCGTGCAGCGCCAGCAAGTCGGCCCGCTCCACCACGCACTGCAGCGCCTGCTGCCACCGCGGATCGGTGATCGGCGGCACGCCGTCGCCGGCGTCAGCCACGGGCCCGATGGCATCCGCGAGGCACGCGGACGTGCGCACCGCGCAGGTCGATCATGAGCAGCCTTCCGCACGCTGTCGGCTGCCGCCCGGGTGCATCCAGGCGTCCGCAGCGTCTACCCGTCCCATCGGCTGCGGCGGGGTGATCCTGAGCCCGGCAGGCGACCTGCGTCACCCGGCGTAACCGTCGGGGTGTGCGCTCGTTGGCGAGGGTGACAGCGTCCACGCCGCACCGGCGGCGCCGGCACACATCAGGGGAGCTCATGGGAGATCACCGGCTGGTTCGAGGATCGATCGCCGCGCTCGCGGCAGTTGTGCTGACTGGGGCGGGTGCCGTCGCCGTCGCGAACCCCGCCGCTGCGGCAGCGCAATGGGTGCCGACCGCAACGAAGGCGCTGAGCCTGTCGAACGCGACCGCGCTGGGGTCGGCGCCCGCGAGCCAGCCCCTGAGGCTGACGATCGGGCTGACCCCCCAGGACCGCAGCGGGCTGGACGCGCTGATCAAGCAGCAGTCCACGCCCGGGTCCGCGAACTACGAGTCCTACCTGACGCCGGCGCAGTTCACCGCCCGGTTCGCCGCCACCAGCGCCACGGCCTCGGCCGTGAAGAGCTACCTCGTCTCGAGCGGTCTGACCAACGTGACGGTCGCGAGCAACCGGCTGCAGATCACCGCGGACGCGACCGTGGCCACCGCCGAGCAGGCGTTCCACACCTCGATCAGCCGTTTCTCGCAGGCCGGCAAGTCGGTGCTGGCGAACACCTCGGCAGCGCAGGTTCCCGCCGCGCTGGCCGGTTCGGTCAGCGGGGTGGTCGGACTGTCCACGCTCGGCGCGAGCGCCGCGCCGTCCGTCAGCGTCCCGAAGCTGACCGGCTACTACCCGAAGGAGTTCAACACCGTCTACCACTCCGGAGTGACGAAGCCCGGAACCGGCACCACCCTGGCCGTCATCGCCGAGGGTGACCTGACCTCGACGGTGACCGACCTGCGCACGGCCGAGGCGAAGCAGGGGCTGCCGCAGGTTCCGGTCAGCCTCGTCTACTCCGGGATCAAGAGCCCCGACACCTCCGCCGCCGACGAGTGGGACCTCGACACCCAGACCTCGACGGGCGCCGCCCCGAACGCCAAGCGGCTCTACGTCTACGTCGCGACCTCGCTCACCGACTCCGACCTCGCGCGGGCCATCAACCAGTTCGCCGCCCAGGACGTCGCGAAGTCCGGGTCGGCGTCGCTGGGCGAGTGCGACCTGCTGCCCTACGCCGACGGCTCGATGACGGTCGACGACATCGCGTTCGCGGAGGCGGCCGTCCAGGGCCAGACGTTCTTCGCCTCCTCCGGCGACACCGGTAGCGCCTGCGCGGTGGCCGGGACCAACGGCGTCCCCGGCTCCGGAGCACCCGACGTCGAGTACCCCGCGTCGTCGCCGTACGTCGTCGGCGTGGGCGGGACGACCCTGGACACCGACTCGGCGGACGCCTACCAGACCGAGATCGCCTGGAATGCGGGCGGCGGTGGCGTCTCCCCGGTCGAGACCAGCCCGTACTGGCAGAGCGGCGCCGTGCCGACGACCGCAGCCGGCCTGCGCGGCGTGCCCGACGTGGCCTTCGACGCCGACCCCAACACCGGCGCGCTGATCTACGTCGACGGCGTCGTCACGCAGATCGGCGGCACGAGCCTGTCGTCGCCACTGGCGCTCGGACTGTGGACCCGGCTGCAGGCCAGTCACGGCAATGCCCTGGGCTTCGCCGCGCCGAAGCTCTATGCGCTCTACACCAAGGCGCAGGGCTCGTCGCCGTTGCCGCCTGCCTCCACACCCGGGTTCCACGACATCGTGCTGGGCACCAACGGCGCATACACCGCGTTGCCCGGCTACGACTACACCACCGGCCTCGGCAGCTGGAACGTCGATGTCCTCAACAAGGCGCTCAGATGAGGGGATGCGCCGTCCCTGCGCTGCGGCATGGGGAGCGGCGCAGCCCGGGTTGCGGGTGACCTCCGGCCCTGTCCGGTAGTTCGGGAGGCAGCGAGGGTCGGGACGTGACGTTGACACACGTACGAACCGACCGGCAGATCCAGGCTGCCGTCGTCAAGGAGCTCGATTGGTCGCCCGGCGTGCAGTCCGCCCACATCGGCGTGGCAGTGACCGACGCGGCGGTGACGCTGTCCGGTGAGGTCACGTCCGTCCCGCAGCGGAACGCGGCGATCGCGGCGGCCATGCGCATTCACTGCGTGCTGGCACTGGTCGACGACATCGAGGTTCGGCCCAGGGACGGTAGTCACGACGACGCCGGCATCGTCCGGGACGTCAACGAGGCCCTCTCCCGCCATGTTCAGCTCAGGGGTGAGGTGATCAACGCGGTCGTGCACGACGGCACCGTGACGCTGCAGGGCGAGGTCGATTGGAACTTCCAACGGCAGGCCGCGCGCCAGTCCGTCGAGACGGTCTGCGGCGTCGTCGACGTCATCGACCAGCTTGCGGTGCGGGCTGCGACAACCCGGCTGGACGCACGGGCCGGGATCCGCGCGGCGCTCGACCGCGGGGCCCGCCTGGACGCCGAACGCATCGACGTGACGGTCGCCGACCACCAGGTGACCCTGCGCGGGTCCGTGCAGTCGTGGAAGGCTCGCGCCGACGTGGAGCAGGCCGCCTGGTCAGCGCCGGGTATCACGCACGTGGTGAATGACCTCGACATCGCACCATGACGGCGCTCGCCCGCGCTCCGGCCGGGCCCGCCGCCGCCCCGACTGCGGCGACCGGTGGATGTCCTGGCGGAAGCGGCGGGATCGGCGATGGACGCGCCTACAGTGAAAATACGATGGATGGTCAGCCCGCACCGGCGCTCGACTTCCCGGACGCCACAAAGCTGGAGCTCGACGAGCTGATCGAGCAACTCGTCGAGCGGGCTCGCGACGTCCAGCACTCGCAGGGCCGGCTCAGAGGTCTACTCCGGGCCATCGAGACGATCATCGCGGAGCCGTCCCTCGACGCCGTCCTGCGCAACGTGGTCGAGGCCGCGTGCACGCTGGCGCAGGCGCACTTCGGCGCGCTCGGCGTCATCGGCCCGGACGACGAGCTCGAGCAGTTCATCCACGTCGGCCTGGACCACGACGAGGTCGCCGGCATCGGCCGGTTGCCGCAGGGCCGCGGGCTGCTCGGTGCGGTGATCCGGGATCCCCGGCCCATCCGGTTGCCGCACATGAGCCTCGACGCACGCTCCACCGGATTCCCGCCCGGTCACCCGGCGATGGATTCCTTCCTGGGCGTTCCCATCCGCATCCACGACCAGGTGTACGGGAACCTCTACCTGACGGACAGCAGCTCCGGGCAGTTCAGCGCCGAGGACGAGGCTCTGGTCGGCGCGCTGGCGCTGTCCGCCGGGACCGCGATCAACAACGCCCGACTGCTGGAGGAATCCCGGCTGGCGCAGCGATGGCTGGTCGCGTCGGTCGAGATCAGCTCCCAGTTGATCGCCGATGTCGGCGACGATCCGTTGCAGGTCATCACGCGTTCGGTGATCGACATCGCCGACGCGGATGTCGTCGCGGTCAGTCTGCTGACCCCCGACGGTGCCGAACTGATGATCGAGGCCGCGTCGGGACCTGGCGCGTCGGGCCTGTTCGGGCGGCGCTTCCCGGTCGTCACCAGCCGGGTGCGCGACGTGGTCGAGTCGGCAACGCCGCTGCTCCTGGCGCAGGACAGTGCCGCTGCGGGTGCTGCGGACCTGGCGTCGCTGGACGTCGGACCCCTGATGGCACTGCCGCTGGACGGAGCGAAAGGCGTACGTGGCGTGCTGACCGTGGCCAGGGCGCGGGGGCGCCGGCCGTTCGCAACCACGGACCTGGCCATGGCCGCCGGCTTCGCCGGCCACGCGAGCGTCGCGCTCGAGCTGGCCGACGCCCGGCTGGCCGCCCAGCAGCTCGTGCGCTCCGAGGACCGCGCCCGGATCGCCCGCAACCTGCACGATCACGTCATCCAGGAGCTCTTCGCCATCGGTCTGGGTCTCGAGGCGACGGCGACCCTCGTCGAGCCCGGCAGCGTCGCGGCAGGACGACTCGCGCAGCGGGTGCGCGACGTCGATCGCACCATCCGTCAGATCCGCGCGAGCATCTTCGAGCTCCGGGGCCCCCTCGGCGTGCCGCACGACGGACCGCGCAGCGGCGTACTGGAGATCGCGAACGGCTTCTGCGACGCGCTCGGCTTCGTTCCCGCCGTCGTGTTCTCCGGACTCGTGGATCTCGTGGTCGACGCGGAGCTCGCCGAGGACGTGTACGCGTGCGTCAGCGAGTTGCTGAGCAACACCGCACGCCATGCCCACGCGACCCGGGCCGACGTCACCATCTCGGTATCGCCCACTGCGCTCACGCTCGTCGTCTCCGACGACGGGGTCGGCTACGTCCCCAACGGCCGGATCAGCGGCCTGGCCAACCTCCGCGTCCGTGCCGAGCGACGGTCCGGCTCGTTCGACATCTCGGCCGCCGACGGACGTGGGACCACCATGACCTGGAAGGCACCACTGTGAACGCACCGCAGTCAGTGAACGCACCGCAATCACCAGTACGCATCTTCCTGCTCGACGATCACGAGGTCGTGCGGCGGGCGATCGCCGAACTGCTCGGCACGGTGCCGGGATTCGAGGTGGTCGGCGAGGCGGGCACCGCTGCCGAGACGCTGGGCCGGGTGATCGCCGTACATCCGGACGTCGCGGTTCTCGACGCGCGGCTGCCCGACGGAAGCGGCATCGACGTGTGCCGCGACATCCGCTCGGCCCTGCCCGACACGTACTGCCTGATCCTCACCTCCTACGACGATCACGACGCGGTGCTGGCGTCGGTGCTCGCCGGCGCATCCGGATACGTGTTAAAGGAGGTCGCAGCGTCCGGTCTCATCGACGCCATCAGGCAGGTTGCGCTGGGTCGATCCCTGATCCACCCGAACGTCATCGCGCAGGTGGTCGACCGGCTGCGCGACGGCTCGCCGAGCGAGAAGCTGCTCGCCGGCCTCACTCAGCGCGAGCGCGAGGTGCTGAACCTGATCGCCGACGGCATGAGCAACCGGCAGATCGGGGATGCGATGTTCCTCGCCGAGAAGACGGTCAAGAACTACGTTTCGAGCCTGCTGAGCAAGCTCGGGATGGAACGCCGGACGCAGGCCGCGGTCTTCGGCTCCGAGACGCGCCGCAGCTGACCCGCCACATCGCGGGCCGCCGCACGCGTGCCGTGCTCAGCCCCGATCGGGCCACGTCCAGCCGCTGATGACCGGGTCGTCCTCGCCGTGCTCGCGGGTGTACGCGCGGGCCGCGAGCCGGCGATCCGCCATCCGCTGACGCAGCGTCGCGGCCCGCGCACCCAACGAGGGCACCCGGTCGATGACGTCCATGACCAGGTGGAAACGGTCCAGATCGTTGAGCATGACCATGTCGAACGGCGTCGTCGTCGTGCCCTCCTCCTTGTACCCGCGGACATGCATGTGCCGGTGTCCCGCCCGGCGGTAGGTGAGCCGGTGGATCACCGAGGGGTAGCCGTGGAAGGCGAAGATCACCGGGGTGTCGGTGGTGAACAACGCGTCGTAGTCGAGATCGGACAGCCCGTGCGGGTGTTCGCTGGCCGGTTCCAGCCGCATCAGGTCCACGACGTTGATCACCCGGACGCGCAGCTCGGGCAGGTGGATGCGCAGCAGGTCGGCCGCGGCCAGCGTCTCGAGCGTCGGGATGTCGCCGGCGCAGGCCAGGATCACGTCTGGTTCGCCGTCGGCGGTACCCGCCCACGGCCAGATGCCGATGCCGCGGGTGCAGTGGGCGACGGCGTCGTCCATGCCCAGATAGGTCAGCGCGGGCTGCTTGCCGGCGATGACGAGGTTGACGTAGTCGCGGCTGCGCAGGCAGTGGTCGGTCACCGAGAGCAGGGTGTTGCTGTCCGGCGGCAGGTAGACCCGCACGATCTCGGACTTCTTGCTGATCACGTGGTCGATGAAGCCCGGGTCCTGGTGGGAGAAGCCGTTGTTGTCCTGGCGCCACACGTGTGAGGACAGCAGGTAGTTCAGCGAGGCGATCGGCGCGCGCCAGGGGATGTGGCGGGTCGTCTTGAGCCATTTCGCGTGCTGGTTGAACATCGAGTCGACGATGTGGATGAACGCCTCGTAGCAGTTGAACAGGCCGTGCCGACCGGTCAGCAGGTAGCCCTCGAGCCAGCCCTGGCACAGGTGTTCGGACAGCACCTCCATGACACGTCCGTCCGGAGCGAGGTGGTCGTCGCCGGGCAACGTCTGGGCGTCCCACGCCCGGTCGGTCTGCTCGAACACGCCACCGAGCCGGTTCGACACCGTCTCGTCCGGACCCATCAGCCGGAAGTTGTCGGGATTGCCGGCGATCACGTCGCGCAGGAAGCTCCCGAGGACCCGGGTGGCCTCGCTGGTCGTGACGCCGGGTAGGTCGACGGGGACGGCGTACTCGCGGAAATCCGGCAGCACGAGGTCGCGCAACAGCCGGCCGCCGTTGGCGTGCGGGTTGGCGCTCATCCGCCGCTCACCGGTCGGGGCGAGGGCTTGCAGTTCGGGGACGAGGCGGCCGGTGGCGTCGAACAGGTCCTCGGGCCGGTAGCTGCGCATCCACTGCTCGAGCTGCGCGCGATGCTCGTCTTTCGTCCGGGTCTCCGACAGCGGCACCTGGTGGGCCCGCCACGTCCCCTCGACGGGCAGCCCGTCGACGGTCTTGGGGCCGGTCCATCCCTTCGGCGTGCGCAGCACGATCATCGGCCAGGCCGCCCGGGTCGTGCCGGCTCCACGGCGGGCGTCGCGCTGGATGGTGCCGATGTCGTCCAGGACGCGGTCGAGGGTCTCGGCCAGCGTGAGGTGCACGGCGAACGGGTCGCTGCCACCGGCGTCCGGCCCACCGACGAAGTACGGGGTGTATCCGTACCCGCGCATGAGTGCCGCGAGTTCGGCCTGCGGCATGCGAGCGAGCACCGTCGGGTTGGCGATCTTGTAGCCGTTGAGGTGCAGGACCGGCAGGACCGCTCCGTCGGTGATCGGGTTGAGGAACTTGTTCGAGTGCCAGCTGGCCGCGAGGGGTCCGGTCTCGGCCTCCCCGTCGCCGACGACGCACACCGCGAGCAGGTCGGGGTTGTCGAAGACGGCGCCGTAGGCGTGGACGAGGGAGTAGCCGAGCTCACCGCCCTCGTGGATGGAGCCGGGCGTCTGCGGTGCGACGTGGCTGGGGATGCCGCCGGGGAAGGAGAACTGGCGGAACAGCGCGCGCATGCCGTCCTCGTCCTGGCTGATGCCCGAGTACACCTCGGAGTAGGTGCCGTCGAGGTAGGCGTTGGCCACGATCCCGGGGCCGCCGTGGCCCGGGCCGGTCACGTAGAGCGTGGTGAGGTCCCGCTCCCGGATCACCCGGTTCAGGTGCGCGTAGAGCAGGTTGAGTCCGGGCGTCGTGCCCCAGTGGCCGAGCAGCCGCGGTTTGACGTGCTCAGCCAGCAGCGGTTCGCGCAGCAGCGGGTTGTCGAGCAGGTAGATCTGGCCGACGGACAGGTAGTTCGCGGCCCGCCAGTAGGCATCGATCGACTCGAGCTCGGCGCGCTGGTAGGTCCGGGGTTCGGCGATGGCTGTCGGGCGCACGGTGCCTCCTGGGCGGGTCAGTGGGGAAATGCAGCGAGCGAACGGGAACTGAATCGGATCGCGCGTCGTCGAAGGCGGCGCAGCTGATGCCGCGAACGGTCGACGGGAGCAACCGCGGCGGGGCGTGCTGCGGTGCGGTAGAAGATCCGCTTGCCCACCTCGATCAGCCCGAGGTAGCCGACGACCATCACGGCGAGGGCCGCGAAGAACGTGCCGGGCAGGGCGGCGAAACCGAGCGTGTGCGCGAGGGGGGTCGCGGGCAGGACGCCGCCGACCAGGACGACCCCGAACGCGGCCAGGACGAGCGGGAGGCTCGGGTGGCTGCGGAAGAACGGGATTCGTCGGGTGCGGATCGCGAAGATGACCAGGGTCTGGGTCGCCAGGGACTCCACGAACCAGCCGGAACGGAACTCGCCGGTCCCGGCGTGGAAGCCCCACAGCATCACGCCGAACAGGACGAAGTCGAACAGCGAGCTGAGCGGGCCGAAGAACATCATGAACCGGCGGATGAACGCGATGTCCCAGTGCGCCGGTCGACGCAGTTGTTCCTCGTCGACATTGTCGGTCGGGATGGCCAGTTGACTGGCGTCGTAGAGCAGGTTGTTGAGCAGGATCTGCGACGGCAGCATCGGCAGGAACGACAGGAACAACGACGCTCCGGCCGCGGAGAACATGTTGCCGAAGTTGCTCGACGTTCCCATCAGCACGTACTTGATCGTGTTCGCGAAGATGCGACGGCCCTCGGCGACGCCGTCGGCGAGCACGTCGAGGTCCTTCTCCAGCAGGATCACGTCGGCGGCGTCCTTGGCGACGTCCGTCGCGGAGTCGACGGAGATGCCGACGTCGGCAGCGTGCAAGGCGAGCGCGTCGTTGACCCCGTCGCCGAGGAAGGCCACCGCGCCGCCGCTGCCCCGCTGGACGCGGACGATACGGGCCTTGTCCTCGGGGCTGACCCGCGCGAAGACGGCCGTGGCCGGGATCGCGGCGGCGAGAGCGGCGTCGTCGAGGTGGGCGATGTCGGTGCCGGTCAGTGCGCCGCCGCCACCGTTGCCCGTGTCGATCAGCGCGAGGTCCCGGCACACCTTCAGCGCCACGGCCGGGTTGTCACCGGTGACGACCTTGACCGTGATGCCGATGCCGGCCAGGCGTTGCAGCGCGCGGGCAGCGTCCGCCTTCGGCGGATCGAGGAAGACCAGGAACCCGGTCAGCACCAGGTCGTGTTCGTCCGCGGCCACCGGCGCGGCCGGGTCCGTGACCGTGCGGCTGGCGACGGCGATGACGCGGCTGCCGGCCGCGAACTCCGCCGCCAGAGCGCTACGGGCAGCGTCGGACACGCTCACGCAGCGGGCCAGCACCGTCTCGGGCGCGCCCTTGGTGATCAGGGTCAGATCGTGACGTGCGTCGCGGACCAGGACGGAGGTCATGGCGCGGTCGTGGTCGAAGGGTACGACCCCCAGCCGCGCGTAACCGGCGACGGCCGCAAGCTGCGCATCGGCGCCGGGTGATGCCCACAGGGCGCGGTCGAGGGGGTTTCCGCCCAGCGCCTGCCGGTCCGCCACGGCGGTCTCGGTGCACAGCAGCCCGAAGCGCAGGACCTGCTCGGCGTCGGACCCGGCGGGGACCGCGCGGGCGTAGTCGACGTGCCCGGTGGTGAGCGTGCCGGTCTTGTCGGTGAATAGCACGTCGACGTTGCCGAGGTCCTCGATGCAGACCAGCCGCTTGACCAGGACCTTGCGAGCCCGCATGCGGCGGCTGCCCGCGGCCAGGCTGCTCGACACGACCGCCGGGAGCAACTGCGGGGTGATCCCTACGGCGATGGCCAGCGAGAACAGCAGCGCGTCCATGATCGGCTTGTTCAGGACGACGTTGAGCACGAAGATCGAGCTGGTGAGCGCGCCGGCGACGTACACGAGCAGCAGGGAGAAGCGCCGCAGCCCGAGCTGGAACGCGGTGTCGAGCTGATGGGTGTCCAGGCCGGCGGCGATGGCGCCGAACTCGGTACGCGCTCCCGTGCTGACCACGACACCGCGACCCGAGCCCGAGCTGACGACGGTGCCCATGAGCGCACAGCCCGTCAACTCGGCCAATGCCGTGTCCGGTGCTACCGCGGCGGTGTTCTTGTGGACGGGCAACGGTTCGCCGGTGAGCACTGACTCCTCACAGCCCAGACCGATCGAGGCGAGCAGGCGGATGTCAGCGGGCACGATCTCGCCCAGGCGCAGGTCGACGAGATCACCGGGCACCAGTTCGGCTACGTCGATCGAGACGACGTGGCCCTCGCGCGTTGCGGTGGCCCGGTGATGGATCTGGTCGTGCAGCGCCTCGGCGGCCTTCTCGGCCCGGTACTCGTTGACGAACCCGAGGCCGACCGACAACGCGACGATCGCGCCGATGATCAGGGCGCTGCTGCGTTCGCCGACGAAGAACGAGACGACGGCGGCGGTGACGAGCAGAGCGAGAAGCGGCGAGCGCAGTTGGTGCCAGAGCACCGGCCACGGCCGAGCGCGGTGCGAGGCGATGGCGTTGAGGCCGTAGCGCTCTCGCCGGGTCGCGACCTCGGCCTCGGACAGGCCGGCGTCGTCGACTCCGAGGTGACCGAGGACGTCGGCGGTGGACAGCGCCGCGGCGTCGGTGATATCGCCCAGGGGCGCCGCCGACGGTGCAGCGGTGAGGGTCACCGTCAGGGCCTGCTGGGGGCGTCGTGGACGACCAGTACCGAACACGTGGCGTGCTCGGCGCAGTAGGAGCTGGTGGCGCCGATGAGCAGCCCCACGAAGCCGCCGTGCCCGCGGCTGCCGACGACCAGCAGTTCGGCGCCCGAGCTGGCGGACACGAGGACGCTGGCCGGGTGTCCCTGGCTGACGACGCTGGTGAGTCCGGCCGGTTCAGCGTCGCCGTAGGCCAGGCGCAGGGTGTGTGCCAGTATCGTCGCGGCGTCGGTCGCCGGGTCCCATTCCGAGAGGCCGGGCGAGGCGCCGTACCCCACCGGGAACTGCCAGCAGCTGACGGCGTCGATCTCGGCGTCGAGCGTGGTGCCCATCAGCTGCGCCCAGAGCAGCGCGTCGACCGAGGACTTCGAACCGTCCACGCCGACCACGATCCGCCGGCGATCGACGTCCGCGGTGGTCATGCCGACGCTCCGGCAGCCGCGCCGTTGTGCTGCGCGGCCGGAGGTTCGGGTTTGACGAGGGACGGAACGGGGGCGGGTGCTTCGGCCGCCGCCTTCTCCCGGGCGAGGAACGAGCCGAGTTCGGCGATGGTCGTCATCAACGGGGCCGGGAAGACGACGGTGGTGTTCTTGTCGACGCCGATCTCGACGAGGCTCTGCAGGTTGCGCAGTTGCAGCGCGAGCGGATGGGCCATCATCGTGTCCGAGGCCTCGCCCAGCGCCGCCGCGGCCAGGGACTCGCCCTCGGCGTTGATGATCTTGGCCCGCTTCTCGCGCTCGGCCTCGGCCTGGCGGGCCATCGCCCGCTTCATGCTGTCGGGCAGTTGAATGTCCTTCAGCTCGACGAGCGTCACCTCGACACCCCAGTCGACGGTCGTGACGTCGAGGATCGCGCGGATGTCGAGGTTGATCTTGTCGGTCTCGGACAGCGTCTGGTCCAGGGTGTGTTGGCCGACCACCTTGCGCAGCGTCGTCTGGGCGATCTGGTCGATCGCCGAGTACACGTTCTCGATCGCGACGACGGACTTCACCGCGTCCACGACCTTGAAGTACGCGACCGCGGAGACGTCGACGCTGACGTTGTCGCGGGTGATGATGCCCTGGGACTGGATGGGCATGGTGACGATGCGCAGCGAGACGCGGTGCATGACATCCACGAACGGGATGATCAGGCGGAAGCCGGGATCGCGTTCACCGACGACTCGGCCGAACCGGAACAACACGCCGTCCTCGTACTGCTTGACGACACGTACCGCCAGCGCCAACGCCAGCAGAGCGACGATGACAACGACGACGAGCGCGGTGATGAGTGCCTGCATGGTGGCCGGAACCGATCTGGTCTCGCGGGACCTGATTGTGCAGAGGGTCGGAAGGCGATCTCACTGATCGCACGCTCGACACCCCCGGTAACCCGAACCTACGCGCGCCCGGACCGTGACCCGGCCCGGAAACTGCTGCGTCAATTCCCGGCGCCGGCAGGACCTAAGACCCTGCGCGGCCCGCTCACGGGTTCGAGGGTCTTGCGCCACCGGGCTTCATCGACGAGCGCGGTCCTGCCGCAAACCCCGGCGGGGGTGACGTGCGCCCGGCAGGATGCAAGACGGACCAGCCAAGATCAACAAACTTGAGGGTATGTCTGCTCGTGCGCTCATGTGCATCACCGTTGACCGTGCTGGTCCATGCGCTCCGGCCACCATTCAGCGGTGTCGATCAGGGATGTTCCGGGAGGTCGATCACCTCGAGCGCGGACTCCAGACCGGTGAAGTCATTGCCGTTCCGGGTCAGCAGCATCAGGTCGTAGCGGGCTGCGGTTGCGGCGATCTGCAGGTCCATGCGGCGGGGACGAGGATTGCGCCCACGCTGACGCACGAGCGCTGCCAGCATCCCGTAGTACTCGGCGGCAGCGGCGTCAAAGGACAGAACCTCGAACCGGTCCAGAGTGGCTTGCACGCGCCGGCGCCGGTACATCTGTGTCAGCGGATCGGGCGCGACGGTCACTCCGTAGTGCAGTTCGCCGATCGTCACCGCAGACACCGCGACCTCGTCGCAGACCTCGGCGACCACGCCGAGATCATGGGTGATCAG
>CAZZZE010000033.1:9806-14708 GCA_964658365.1 uncultured Jatrophihabitantaceae bacterium | reverse complement strand
CGACGAGGCGCAGGATGCCCAGCGCGACGGGGGCCGTCGCCGAGCGCTTGAGCACCTCGGTGCGTCGGCGGATCGCCGCGATCCGTTCCGCGGCGTCATGTGTGGTCACGGGCAGCTTCAGGAACACCAGCCCGAAGCGGTTGCCGAGCTCGACGGCGGCGGTGTCCAGCGGGCGCAGGTTGACGGGCAGCACCGCGCGGACGTTGCGCAGCGGGCCGTCGCCGTCGACGAGGCGGCGGCGCACGGCGGCGCTGAGCGCGGCCAGCACGATGTCGTTGATCGTGGCGCCGGACGCGCGGGCGGCGGCCTTCATCCCGTCCAACGGGAGCGGGTCCGACCAGCGCACCGTCTTCGCGGTCGTCAGCGGGGCGCGCAACGAGGTCCGTCGGTCGGGCGGCAGGCCGACCAGGACGCCGAGCGCCTGCGCGACCTTTCCTGCGCCGAGAGCGAGGTCGGCCGCCTGCCGTCGCAGCGACCGCGGCGAGGACGGCGCGGGCGGGAGCTGTGGCGCGCCGAGCCGGCCGTCCTGGGCCTCGTCCGAGAGCGACAGCAGAACCCGGAACAGCGCGACCCCGTCGGCGATGCAGTGGTGCATGCGGGCCACCAGCGCAGTGCCGCCGAGGTAGCCGTCGACGACGTGGACCCGCCACAGCGGGCGGTCGCGGGCCAACGGGGTCGAGGCGATCCGGCTCACGTGCTCGGTGAGGGCGGTGAGATCGCCCGGTGCGGCCAGCCGCTCCCGAATTACCTGGCTCATCGCGTCAAAATCCGGCACCGGCACCCACCACGCGGTGGTGCCCTCGTCGTCGACCCGCTGGGCGAAGCGCGGATGCTGCGCCACCAGCCGCTTCTCGATCGCCTCGCGCACGACGTCGTCGTCGAGCGGGTGCTCGAACCAGAGCACCGCGTTGACGATCAGCTCGTTGACCGAGCGGTCCATGTGCAGCCAGGCCGCGTCGACCGCAGCCATGCGGGTCCTGCCTGTCGTCGTGGTCGACGCCATCTGTCACCCGTCCCGGCAGACAGTGATGTTGCCGCCAGGATGCCCGGGCGCACAGTCAGGCTATCGGCGGGATGCCTGCGCTTCGCGCCGCGCGGTGTGCTCGCTCGCCAGGACGGCGCACCGTACCTCGTCCGTCCAGCGGCCCTTGATGAATTCGTTCTGTACGAGGTACGCCTCGTGCCGCATGCCGAGCCGTTCCATCAGCGCGATCGACGCTGCGTTGCGCGAGTCGCAGCGGGCATAGATGCGGTGCAGGCCCTGCCGGAAGCCGGCGTCCAGCAGGGCGGTCCCGGCTTCCACCGCGTAACCCCGACCGTGGTGGGCGGGGTGGAACACGGCGCCGAATTCGGCGCCGCGATGGAGTGCGGTGCGCAGGATCAGTAGGACCTCGCCGACCACCACGGCGTCGTCGGACCGTTCGACCGCGAGGTAGACGACGTCGCCGACCTCGCGCAGGGTGGCCGGGCCGGTGCGGCGTCGCAGCAGCACGTCGACGTCGCCGGCCGTGCGCGACGCGGTGTAGAGGTAGCGGTTGACGTCGTCGCGCCCGAGCAGGCCGAGCAGCACGGCACCCTCGTCGGGCCGCCACGCCCGCAATGTCAGGCGGTCGGTGTGGAGCTGTTCGGTGAGCCGGATGTGCACGGACCGACGCTCAGAGCTGGCCGTGTCGGGTCTCGATCTCCTGCTTGGCGCGGATCTCGGCTTGGACGCGACGCAGGTCATCGTTCTCGGCGAGTTCGCCCGATCTCGGGGCGAGGTCGTCCTCGACGAGGAAGGTCTCGGTGAGCTGCTCGATCTCGGCCTGCTCCGCGGGCTCGATCGGCTGCTCGCCGCCGTCGCGCTCGACCGGCTCGACGTCGGTGATGATCTCTGCGGCCGGCTCGGACGGCTCGGCGGGCTCCGCCGGTTGCCCGGCCTCGTCGGCCGGAGCATCGCGCTCGTCCTGCGGAGCCAGTGCCGACGCGGCGAGGGCGTCGAGCGTGTGCAGCCCGCGCAGCAGCGAGCGGTGCGCGGTCGAGTCGAGACCGAAGATCCGCACCACCACCTGCTCGTCCAGCAGGCCGAGTGGGGTGCGGACGGCGAGATAGGGGATGCGCAGGGCGGTCCGGCTCGGTGTCTTGATCGTCATGGGTGTACCTCCTACTGCGCGGGTACCCGGCGCCCGAGCCGGGCAAACCCGCAGCGTGCGGCGGACCTTCCCAGACGCCGTGAGGTAAATCTCGTCCCTTATCGTCGGCCGGATACGCTACGGCCCATGAGCTCCGACATCCGCGACGCCGACCGGGAGGTCGTCGAGTACGTCTCCGAGCGAGACCTGCTCGTCGAGTGCCAGGGCGAGCTGAAGGTGGCCGAGGCCGATCTCGAGAACCTGCGAACCGCCCTGGTCAGCGCCCGGCGCATCGGTGCCGCCATCGGCGTGCTGATGAGCACCCGGCAGCTCACCGACGACGAGGCCTTCGCGGAGCTGAGCAGGGCCAGCCAGAACGAGAACCGCAAGCTGCGGCTCGTCGCCGAGGACGTTCTGCGCACCGGTGCGATCGGCTGACGCGCGGTCAGCAGACGACGACCGACGAGCCGCGCTCACGCAGCGCGTCGAGTACCTCGCCCGGCGCGGTGTCGTCGGTGACGAACGTGTCGACCTGATCGGCACGGGCCAGCAGGGTCGGCCCCTGCCGGCCGAATTTTTCACCGGTCGCCAGGACGACCAACGACTCGGTGTGCCGCAGCATCGAGTGGTGGTAGCCGGCCTGGGTGAGCTTGGCGCCGGTGACGCCGACGTCTGGGTCGATCCCGTAGGCGCCGGCGAACAGGATGTCGACGTGCAGGTCGGCCATGTTCTGGGCGGTCATCGGGCCCAGGAGAGTCATCTGCTCGCGGTGCAGGACGCCGCCGAGCATCACGAGGGTGATCTGCGGGTGCGGCGCCAGCGCGTTCGCGACACCCAGGCCGTTGGTGACGACTGAGAGGTCCTGGTGGTGCAGGAGAGCGGGCAGCATCGACTCGGTGCTGCTGCCGCTCAGGATCAGCACCGTCATGCCGTCCTCGACGAACTGCGCCGCGCGCTGGCCGATCCGTGCCTTGACCTCGGGGTCGCCACTGGCAGCTGGGCTGGGTGCGCGAGTGGGGTCGAGGTAGGCACCGCCACGGGCCCGGCGTAGCAGTCCCTCGGCCTCCAGAGCCGCGAGGTCGCGGCGCACGGTGGCTGCGCTGACGCCGACGGCGTCGGCCAGCTGGCCGACCTGCGCCGACCCACGACGGCGCACCTCGTCGAGCAGGGCGCGGTGGCGGTCGGGGACGAGCATCAGGAGCAGCCTGGCCTATTCGGACGGGATCGGGATCACGACACTCTTGATTGCGCGCAGCTGCGCACAACTGCTCATTCGTGAGTGAAGCTGACTGTTTCAGGGTAAGCCCTTATTACGACCGAACGTCGCCTCGCGCGACACGAGAGGAATTCGTCATGGCTGACGCCGCCACGGGAGCCCGCAACATCAAGAACGCAGACCGCACGAGCTTCGCCGACCTCGGCAAGGAGATGTGGGCCTACCTCACCGGCAAGGGGGCGGCCATCAACTACGAGTTCGTCGACATGACCGTCGAGGTGCCGCGCGAGACCGGCTCCGAGTCGCCCCGGGCCACGTGGAAACTCAATGGCACGTTGCGTATCACGACCAGCGAGGGCGTACGCGCGGCGTGACTGCGATCCCGTTCGGCGAGCTGCAGGTTGATTCCGACCTGCAGCTCGAGGTCGACGGCGTGCGCGCCCGTCTCGAGGCGGACGGCCGGGAGCTCACCCTGTCGACGCGCGACGCCGGGGTCCTGCTGGCCCGGTTCCTCAACGCCCTGCCGCCTCAGGTCGCGTCACCGGATTACCTGCTGCCCGACGGGTTGCCCATCGCGCGAGGTCTGCTGCGTGGGGTGCTGGCGCAGCTGGCGACGGCTCTGGACGGCGCCGGGCTCGCGGCCCGGGTGGTCGACGACCGGGGCACCGTGCTCGAGCTGGGCCACGAATGCCGGTCGTCGCTTGCCCGGCTGCTCCTGGGCACCGAGCGCGTCCAGCTGGGTCCGGTGGCCCTGCGTGTCGCCGGCACCGTGGTGCGCGAGTCGCAGGTCGTGCAACGCCGGCTCGGCGTCGCCGCCGGTGGAGCCGTGGTCGCCGCCGTGCTGGTGGGGGCCGGACTGCGCCGTGGGCGTGAGCTGCGAGGTCGACGATGACGGCGCAGTGGCGGGATTGGGCCGAGTCCGCCGCGTGCAGCGGGCTCGACACCAACATCTTCTTTCCGGTCGGGCGGGGTGCGCATTCCGCGCGCCAGGCCGAGCGGGCTCGGATCATCTGCCGGCAGTGCCCCGTGACGCAGCGCTGCGCAGAGGTCGCCCTGGCGCAGGGGCTTCCGGGCATCTGGGGCGGGATGGACGAGAACGAGCGGCGGGCGCTTCGGCGCGATCGCAAGGCCGCCGACCGGCACGCCGCCACCGGATGACCGGCGCCGGTCACGGGGCACAGTAGCGATATGGACGCCGAGGGTCCCGAGCGCACGCCCGACGGCCATCACCTCGTTATCGCCGGCCGCCGCTGGCGGGCCAGCGACCCCGCCCTGCCGACGAGCTTCGCACGGAGTTGGTCGCCGAGCTGATGTCGGCCCGCCGCGCCGTGCGCAGCGACGCGGGCAGCGCCCGACCTCGCGTGCACGACGCCAAGGTCGCGCTCGGCGAACGGGGTGAGCCGTGGTGGGAACCGCAGAGCGACGAGGGCCGGGCGGCCCGCCGCGCCGCGGCAGCCCGCGCACTGGCCCGGCACCGCGGGGTCGAGCCGGCGGACTGTGACCTCGACGCCGGGCGGATCGTGGGGGACGCATCGTGGGGGAACAGCACCGTGCGCCACGCGCTTGACCCGGAGT
>CAZZZE010000033.1:0-9706 GCA_964658365.1 uncultured Jatrophihabitantaceae bacterium | reverse complement strand
GTGGGGGACGCATCGTGGGGGAACAGCACCGTGCGCCACGCGCTTGACCCGGAGTAAGTCGACGAAAGGTATCCACATGACCACACCGGGCACCGCCGCCGGCACGTTCACCCCCGCCGATGGCCTCACCCTGACCCGCATGGGTTACGGCGCCATGCAGCTCGCCGGCCCGCACGTGTTCGGGCCGCCCAAGGACCGCGACCTGGCGATCGCCGTGCTACGCGAGGTCGTCGAGCTCGGGATCACGCACATCGACACCAGCGACTACTACGGCCCGTACGTCACGAACGAGATCATCAAGGAAGCGCTGCACCCCTACCCGGCCGACCTGCGGATCGTGACGAAGGTCGGCGCGCGGCGCGACGAGCAGGGCGGCTGGCCGCCGGCCCAGCAGCCGGCGGAACTGCGGAGCGCGGTGCACGAGAACCTCGATCGCCTCGGCCTCGATGCCATGGACGTCGTCAACCTGCGCGTCGGCGGGTTCGACTCCCCGACGCCCGGCTCGCTCGAGGAGCCGTTCACGGCGCTGGCCGAGCTCCAGCAGGAGGGGCTGATCAGGCATCTGGGCGTCAGCAACGTCAACGCCGAGCAGGTTGCCGAGGCCCAGCGCATCGCGCCGATCGTCTGCGTCCAGAACTACTACAACGTGGCGCACCGCGACGACGACTCATTGATCGACTCGTTGGCTGAGCAGCAGATCGCGTACGTGCCGTTCTTCCCGCTCGGCGGGTTCAGCCCGCTGCAGTCGCAGACGTTGTCGGCCGTCGCCACGCGGCTCGGGGCGTCCGACCAGCAGGTCGCGCTCGCCTGGCTGCTGCAGCGCTCACCGAACCTGTGCGTCATCCCCGGCACGTCGTCGCCCGAACATCTGCGCGAGAACGTCGCGGCCGCCACGCTCGAACTCCCGGCCGACGCGCTGACCGAGCTGAACGGAATCGCCGGCTGAGCGCCGGTCGCTGAGGTGTTCAGCCGCGGGTCCAGCCGGTGACGTGCGCAGGCACCGCGATGCCGTGGGCGAGATCGGGTGCGGGTTGCGGTGTGCCCGCCGTCGCCGGCGCAAGTGGCAGGACACCGGCCCAGTAGGGCAGGGCGAGGTCGTCGACGTCGTCAGCGGGCGGGCCGGTGCGGGTCTTGATGGACGCCTCGGCCAGCGGCAGTCGCAGCACCGTCGTCGCCGCCAGCTCCTTGGCGCTCGGTCCGCGCACCTCGGCGGGGCGGCCGGGCACGATGCCGTCGACGAGGGCCGTGAGCGCGGCCTGCTTGGCCTGCGGGTCGGTCACCTCCTCGGCGCGGCCGTGCACGACCACCGCCCGGTAGTTGATCGAGTGGTGGAACGCCGAGCGCGCGAGCACGAGGCCGTCCACGAGGGTCACCGTGACGCACACCGGCAGCCCGCCGTCGCGGGCGGTGCGCAGGGCGCGCGCGCCGGTCGACCCGTGCAGGTACAGCTCGTCGCCGATCCGGGCGTGCAGCTGCGGCAGCACGACCGGGTCGCCGTCGACGACGAAGCCGACATGGCAGTACACCGCCTCGTCGAGCACCGCGTGGATTGCTGCGCGGTCGTAACCAAGGCGGTCCCGGTGCCGGGTTCCTGCGGTGCGGGCGGTGGTGGGATACGTCTGGGGTTTCGACATGCCGCCATTGTCTAGGTCTATGGAAGCGGCTTAGCCGCTCAGGTCACTGCGGCGGCTTGAGCACCGCGAACGGGTCGGTCACCGTGAGGTGCCGGGTCGCAAAGCGGTACAGCGCGGCCGGCCGGCCGCCGGCCTGACCCGACGACGCGGTGCGACGCGTCGATTCGATCATCTGCCGTCGGGTGAGGACGCGAGTGAGGTTCGTGGCGCCGACCTCGTAGCCGAGGGCGGCGCTGACGATGTCGCGCAGCTCAGAGATCGGGAACTCTTTCGGCGCAAGCGCGAAGCCAATGTTGGTGTAGGACAGCTTGGCCCGCAGCCGCTCGACTGCGGCGTCGACGAAGAAGTGGTGATCGAAGGCCAGCAAAGGCAGGTCGTCGACGGGCTGCCAGGCGGTGTCGGCAGGCAGGGCGGGGTCGACGTCGGCGGGGACGAGGCCCAGGTAGGCGGTGGCCAGTACCCGGGCGCGCGGATCGCGGTCGACCGCGCTGTGGGTGGCCAACTGCTCGCGGTGTGCCAGTTCGCGGACGTCGACCTTGATCGCGAGGTGCCGAGTGATCGCTTCGCGCAGCCGCTCGTCGGGCTCGACACCGCCGCCGGGCAGCGCCCAGCGGCCCCGGAACGGGGCCCTCGCCCGCTTCCAGAGCAGCACGCACAACCGGCCGTCGCGCACCGACAGCACCACGGCGAGGACCTCGTGCGGATACGCGCGCAGGTCTGACGCGTCACTGCGCGCACCGGTGGTCACGGCGGTGATGCTACTGTCGAGTCAGTAATCGCCTGACAGGCGAAAACCTCGGAGCGGAGACGCGATGACGCAGACCGTGTCGGTCAATGGTTCGACCACCTGGCAGGACGAAGTCCATCGCCTGGCGCGCGAACGGGACGCAGTGGTGCTGGCGCACAACTACATGGCTCCCGAGATACAGGACGTCGCCGACCACGTTGGTGACTCGTTGGCGTTGTCGCGCATCGCGGCGCAGACCGATGCCGGCACCATCGTGTTCTGCGGCGTGCACTTCATGGCCGAGACGGCCAAGATCCTCAGCCCGGACAAGACGGTGCTGGTGCCGACCGCGCAGGCCGGCTGCTCGCTGGCCGACACCATCGACGTCGAGCAGTTGCGGGCGTGGAAGGCCGAGCACCCCGGCGCCGCCGTCGTGGCCTACGTCAACACCTCGGCCGCGGTGAAGGCCGAGTCCGACATCTGCTGCACGTCGTCCAACGCGGTCGAGGTCGTCGAGTCGATCCCGCGCGAGCAGGAGGTGCTGTTCCTGCCCGACCAGTTCCTCGGCGCGCATGTGCGCCGCCAGACCGGCCGCGACAACCTGCAGGTCTGGCTGGGGGAGTGCCACGTGCACGCCGGCATCAGCCCCACCGACGTCCGAGCGCAGGTCACGGCCCACCCCGAGGCCGAGCTGCTGGTGCACCCCGAGTGCGGCTGCGCGAACTCGGCCATCTGGCTGGCCGGGGAGGGCGAGCTGCCGATGGGGCGCACGCGGATCCTGTCCACCGGCGGCATGGTCGACGCGGCCCGCGGCATGACGTCGCGCACCGCTCTCGTCGCGACCGAGATCGGCATGCTGCACCAGCTGCGCAAGGTCAACCAGCACACGACGTTCCTGCCCATGAACCCGAAGGCGTCGTGCCGGTTCATGAAGATGACGACGCCGGCGCTGCTGCTGCGTGCGCTGCGCGAGGGGCGCGACGAGGTGCAGGTCCCGCTGGACGTCGCGGCCAAGGCGCGCGCCGCGGTCGAGAAGATGATCGCGATCGGGCAGTCGGGCGGCGGGGAATGAGCACCGACGTCGATGTCCTGATCGTCGGCGCCGGCGTGGCCGGACTGTCGACCGCGCTCGGCCTGGCCGCAACCCGTTCGGTGGTCGTACTCAGCGCCGGCGACGGCAGCACACCGTGGGCGCAGGGGGGTATCGCCACTGCGTTCGGCGACGACGACCCGGCCGAGCACGCCGCCGACACGCACGTCGCCGGGGCCGGCAGCTGCGACGAGGACGCCGTGCGAGTGCTCGTCGAGGAAGGCCCGGCTCGGGTCGCCGAGCTGATCGCGTCCGGGGCGGCGTTCGATCGCACGGCGAGCGGCGAGCTGTCGCGCACGATCGAGGGCGGGCACCGGCGTGCACGCGTCGTCCATGCCGGCGGCGACGCCACCGGCGCCGAGGTCGCCCGCAGCCTGCGGGCCGCGGTGCGCGTTGCGGGGGTCGCCATCGTCGACGCGCGGGTGACCGGCCTTCTCATCGGCGACAGGGGGCAGGCCGTCGGCGCGGTGACCGAGCTCGGCGAGTACCGGGCGCGTGCCGTCGTCCTGGCCACCGGCGGCATCGGCAACGCCTACCGCGCCAGTACCAACCCCGCCGCCGTGCGTGGCGAGGGCATCGCGCTCGCGCTGCGAGCCGGCGCCTCGCTCGTCGACATGGAGTTCGTGCAGTTCCATCCGACCGTGCTGCACACCGGCGCGACGTCGGGGCAGCTGCCGCTCGTCACGGAGGCGGTGCGGGGCGAAGGTGCGCGCCTGCTCGACGTCCACGGCCGACGGATCATGGCCGGCAAGCACCCGCTCGAGGACCTCGCACCGCGCGACATCGTCGCCCGGGAGATCGACGCCGCCATGCAGCGCGACGGCTCACCGCACGTGTGGCTGGACGCCACAGCGATCGACGCGGCCACGCTGCGTCGACGCTTCCCGACGGTGCTCGCGTCCTGCGCGGCGATCGGCGTCGGCCTCACCGTCGACCCGATCCCGGTCGCACCGGCCGAGCACTTCCTGTGCGGCGGCATCCGCACCGACCGCCGCGGGGCCACTGACGTCCCCGGCCTCTATGCCGTCGGCGAGGCGGCGGCCACCGGCGTGCACGGCGCCAACCGGCTCGCATCCAACAGCCTGCTCGAAGGCCTGGTCTTCGGTCGCCGGCTCGCCGGTGAGCTGACGCTCGCGCTGCCGCCCGTTGGGGTCGCGTCGCATACCGTACGGCTTGGTACGGATGTCGAACCCGAGCGGGTCCGCGACGTGGTGACGGCCTACGCCGGGATTCGCCGCGACGAGGCCGGGCTCGCCGCGGCGCGCACCGAGTTGGCGGCACTCGGCGACGGTCCGCTGGCCACGGTGGCCGGTGCGGTGGTGGCCGGTGCCCTGGCCCGCACCGAGAGTCGCGGCTGCCACTGGCGCACCGACTTCCCCGAAAGCAGCGCCGCGTGGCTGCGGCCCGTCATCGTGCGGCTCGGGGCCGACGGCCGGCCCCGCGTCGAGCAGGAGCTCCAACCCGCGTCCTGACCCGATCGGGCGTCAGCCGTTCGCCTTCTCGGCCGCGCGCACCACGCCGCGTCCGATGATCAGCTGTTGGATCTGGCTGGTGCCCTCGTAGATGCGGAACAACCGGGCGTCGCGGTAGAGCCGCTCGACGGCGACCCCGCGCATGTAGCCCATGCCGCCGTGGATCTGCACCGCGCGGTCGGCCACCCGGCCCACGGCCTCGGAGGCGTAGTACTTCACGATCGACGGCTCGGTGCGCGCGATGGTGCCGTCGTCGAACGCCTTGGTGGCGCGGCTGAGCATCGCCTCGGCGGCGTAGAGCTCAGTGGCTGACTCGGCGAGCAGCGCTTGAATGAGCTGGTAGTCGGCGATTCGCGAGCCGCCCTGCCGGCGACCGATCGCGAACTCGGTGGACTCGTCGAGCAGGCGGCGCATCATGCCCACGCAGATGGACGCCACCGACAGCCGCCCGCGGGCGACCGAGCTCATGGCGATGCGATACCCCTGGTCGCCTCCCACCCGGACGCTCGCCGGCACTCGGACACCGGTCAGGTAGATCTCGCTCGTCAGGCTGCCGGCCTGACCCATCTTGTGGTCCTTCGGACCGACCTCGACGCCAGGGGTGTCGGTGGGGACGGCGAACGCGCTGATGCCCTCATCGGTGTCGCCGTTCAGCACGCGGGCGAAGATCATGACGAGGTGCGCGGCGGGCGCGTTGGTGATCCAGCGCTTCGTGCCGTCGAGGACGAACTCGTCACCGTCGATGCGCGCGGTGGTCTTGAGCGACGACGGGTCCGAACCGGCGTCGGGCTCGGTGAGGCCGAACGAGGCGATCACCTCACCGCTGGCGATGCGTGGCAGCCACTGCTGCTTCTGCTCGTCGGTACCGGCCATGACGAGGATCTGGCCGGCCAGCCCGTTGTTGGTGCCCAGCATCGAGCGGAACGCCGGTGCTGCGTACGACAGCTCGACGACCAGAGCCTCCTCCTGCTGCATGGTCAGACCCAGGCCGCCGAACTCCTCGGGGATGGCGAAGCCGAACAGGCCCATCTCGGCGGCCTGCTTGCGCAACGCCTCGGGGATCTCGTCCTTCTCGTCGATCTCGGCCTCACGGGGCAGCACCTCGCTGCGGACGAACCGCCGCACCTCGGCCAGGGCCTGCCGGAAATCCTCGTCGTCCATGATCGCCTCCTCGTCGTCCGACGACGTTAGTCGGCCGAGCGCGCGGCCAACACCGGGCACTGCGCACCCATCAGGACGCGCTGCGCGGTGCTGCCGAGCACGGCCTTGGCCACCGCGGACGTCCGCCTGATGCCGACAACGATGAGCTCGGCGCCGGTCTGTTCGGCGACCTCGAGCAGTGCCTGGGCCCGGTTGCCCGACGTCTCCTCGACCGTGCGCATCTCGTGCCGGACGCCGAGCCCGTCGAGCTCGGCGTCGAGCGCATCGAGCACTTGCTCCTGCGCGGCGGTGGGATGGGCGTAGCCCGCCGGGCCGATCACGTTCACGACGACCAGGTCCGTGTCGCGCCACGCGGCCTGCTGCGCGGCGAGTCGGACGGCCAGCAGGCCGGTGTTGTCAGGCACGTACCCCACGACGACGCTCATGGGGCCGATCGTAGGCCGCTGCGCGGTCGTGCGAGCTAGGGTGCAGGGCATGCTGGTCGACCTGCCCGACAGCCGCCATCTCGAGGTCGCCGTCAGCGGCCCGACCGAGGGCGTGCCGCTGCTCTTTCACCACGGCACCCCGGGCTCGTCGGTTCCGGTCCGCGCGTTCCAGCGTGCCGCCGCGGCGCGCGGGCTGCGGCTCGTCACCTACTCGCGGCCCGGGTACGGCGATTCCGACCGGCGTTCCGAGCGGTCGGTCGTCGACGCCGTGGCCGACGTCGAGGCCGTGCTCGACGCGCTCGATGCACCGCGCTGTCTGGTCGCCGGCTGGTCCGGCGGCGGCCCGCACGCGCTGGCCTGCGGCGCCCGCCTGCCGTCGCGGGTGGCTGCGGTGCTGTCGATCGCCGGCGTCGGCCCGTACGGCGTGGCCGGGCTCGACTTCCTGGCCGGCATGGGCGAGCAGAACGTCGACGAGTTCGGCGCTGCGCTCGCCGGTCCGGAGCAGTTGCGCGCCTACCTCGAGAAGGACGCCGACGCCCTGCGCACGACCACCGCCGAGCACATCGTGTCGGCGCTGGGCAGCGTGCTGCCCGACGTCGACGTCGCGGTGCTCACCGACGAGTTCGGTGAGGACATGGCGGCCGGCTTCGCCGGTGCTCTGCGGCACGGCGTCGACGGCTGGCTCGACGACGACCTGGCGTTCGTCCGGCCCTGGGGTTTCGAGCTCGCCGAGATCCGCGTGCCCACCTTCATCTGGCAGGGCAGCGCCGATCTGATGGTGCCCTTCGCGCACGGCCAGTGGCTCGCCTCGGCCGTCCCGGGCGCCACCGTCCACCTCGTCGAGGGTGAGGGTCACCTCTCGATCGGCCTCGGCGGGCTGGACGCCATGCTCGACGAGCTGACCGGCGTGTTGTGACGCGCTGACGGGAGAGCCGTGTCCGAACGCAGCGCATTGATCACGGGAGGGTCGAGCGGAATCGGGCTGGCCTGCGCAGGCGAGTTGCGGCGAAGCGGCTGGCACGTCTCGCTGGTCGGCCGGCGCGCGGCGGCGCTGGCCGATGCCGAGGCGCTCCTGCGCGACGACGGCCATGGCAACGCCGAGGTCGCCACCTTCGCAGCCGACCTGGCCACGCCCGACGCGCCCGAGCGGGTGGTGGAGCAGCACGTCGGGCGGTTCGGCGGCATCTGCGCGCTGGTGGCCGGCGCCGGCAACTACGACCTCGACGACGCACCCACCCTCACGGCGCAGACCTGGGACACGACGATGGACCTGCACGTACGCGGCGCGGTCCTCACGGCGGGGGCCGCGGCACGGCACATGAGCGCGGCGGGGCGCGGCCGCATCGTGCTGCTCTCGTCGGTCAACGGCTTCCACTCCGAACCAGGATCGATCGCCTACAGCGCGGCCAAGACCGCGATCATCAGCGTCGCCCGCTCACTCGCGGTCGACCTCGCGGCCAGTGGCGTGCAGGCCAACGCGGTCGCCCCGGGCTGGGTGAGCACGCCGATGACCGAGGCCCACCTGCAGACCACGACCGCAGAGCAGTTGCGCCGCGTCAACCCCATGGGCCGCGCGGGCACGGCCGACGAGATCGCCGGCCTGATCCGCTACCTGATCATCGACGCACCCGCCTTCCTGACCGGTGCGACGATCACCGTCGACGGCGGCCAGACCGCGCTCGCCCCGATGCCCTAACGCCCGGCCCGGACCGGTTCCCGAGCCGTCGGCGCTGTCGGGGGAGGAGGGGGTGTCGGGCGGCGGCGCAGCAGGCGCACCAGCGGCCAGGCCAGCAGCGCGCCGATCAGACCGCCCAGGGTGTTGTGCTCGACGTCGGCCAGCGACGGGACCCGGCTGGGCAGGAAGGCGTACTGCGCCAACTCGATGCATGCCGAGGCGAGCGCACCCGCCAGGACGCTCGCCCACGAGCGCCGCAGGACGACGGCGAGCAGGAACCCGGCCGGCACGAACAGGGCGACGTTGGCCAGGACCTCGATCTGCGACCAGTCCAGGCCGCCACGGGCCAGCCGGTTGACGGCGCGGTCCAGCAGGTTGAAGGTCGAGGTCTCGGAATCGGCCGGCAGCAGGGTGAGCCGGGCGACGACGACGGCGTAACCGACGAGCAGCACCGCGGCGACGGCGCGGATCGGGGCAGCTCGCATCGCTTCACCCTAGGCAGTGGGCATGGGCGCCCGGTGAGCGTCGTCGATGCCCGCCCGACCGGCTAGCGACCCTGGAACCTCGCCGGCCGGCGCTCGCGGAACGCCGCCGTGCCCTCGGCGAAGTCGGCGGTGGCGAACAGCGCGACCTGGCCGACCCGTTCCAGCGCGTGTGCCTGGTCCAGCGTGCCGAGCGTGGCCGCGACGATGGCCGCCTTGGCTCGGCCGTACGCCAGGGTCGGCCCGTTCGCCAGCTTCTGCACGAGCGCTGCCACCTCGTCGTCGAACGCATCGTCGTCGGCGACGTGCGAGACCAGGCCCCACTCCAGGGCCTGTGGGGCCGGGATGCGGTCGGCGAGCAGCGCCATCCGCGACGCGCGGGCGCGCCCGACCGCGGCCGGGACGATCGCGGTGGCGCCGCCGTCGGGCATCAACCCGATGTTGGCGAACGCGAGCAAAAGGTAGGCGCTGCTGCGCACGACGTGCAGGTCGCAGGACAGCGCGATCGTCGCCCCGACCCCGGCAGCCAGTCCGTTCACGGCCGCCACGACCGGCTTCGGGCAGTGCACGATCGCGTGCACCAACGCGTTTGCGCCGTCGAGGGTCGCGGTGATGCCGGCGTCGTTGCGGTCGGCGACGATGTCGGCGCCGGAGCAGAACGCCCGGCCCTCGCCGGTGACGACCACGACCCGTACCTCGGGGTCTGTTGCCGCGGCACGGACCCGCTCGGCGGCCTGCTCGAGCATGGCCGCCGTCAGCGCGTTGAGCGCCTGCGGGCGGGTAAATCGGACGGTCAGCCGGCCCGCGTCGAGCGAGATCTCCAGATCGCCGGCCATGTCAGCGCGGTCCCATGCGGATCGCGCCGTCGAGCCGGATCGTCTCGCCGTTGAGCATCGGGTTGGCGATGATCGAGCTGACCAGCAACCCGTACTCGGACGGTTCGCCCAGCCGCGCGGGGTGCGGCACCTGGGCGCCCAGCGCGTTCTGGACGTCGTTGGGCAACGACCCGAGCAGCGGGGTCCTGAACAGGCCCGGGGCGA
>CAZZZE010000032.1:0-14714 GCA_964658365.1 uncultured Jatrophihabitantaceae bacterium | reverse complement strand
GCAGGGGTCAGGGCGCCAGGACGAGGCCGGCGTCGGCCGGCCGCGCGTCGGCATTGGCCGACGTGCTCGCCGGCGCGCGGCCGCCGAGTTCGGCACGGACCAGCGGGGCGACCTCGGTGCCGAACAGCTCGATCGAGCGCAGGACGTCGCGATGCGACACCCCGCCCTGACTCGAGCAGCCGACCCAGCGGGTGTTGCCGAGCACCTCGTGCTGGAAGCAGATCTTCTCGGCGACCTCCTCGGGCCCACCGACCGCGAGCCAGGCCCGCTTCTGCTGCAGGTTCTCATACATCCGGTGGTTCATCGGCGGGAAGCCGCGCTTGGGCGCCTCCTTGTGGTCGAAGGCCATGTACGCCGGCCAGAACTCGTCCGACGCCTCCTTGGCGGTACGGCCGACGTGGTAGTGGCAGTTCAGGCTGAGCTGCAACTGCCCGGCCTCGGCGCCGGCGTCGCGGTAGACCTTGACCATCGGCACGAAGTTCTCGGCCGCCCGGCCGATCGCGGGCAACGCCACTGGCACGCCGAGCCGCCCGGCGCGCTCGAGTGACTCCGGCGAGCCGCCGGCGAGCCAGACCGGGATCGGGTCCTGCACGGGCCGGGGGTGCACCGTGACGTCCTCGAGCGCGGCATGGTGTTTGCCCGACCACGTCACCCTCTCCTCGCGACTGAGTCGCAGCAGCAGGTCGAACTTCTCGGCGAACAGGTCGTCGTAGTCCTCGGTGCGGTAGCCGAACAGCTTGAACGACTCGTAGTACGCGCCGCGGCCGGCCAGGATCTCGGCGCGGCCGTTCGAGATCAGGTCCAGCGTCGCGTGGTTCTGGAACACCCGCACGGGATCGTCGGAGCTGAGCACCGACACCGAGCTGGACAGCCGGATCTGCGACGTCCGCGTCGCCGCGGCGGCCAGCACCGTGATGTAGGACGACACCGCGAAGTCCGCACGGTGGTGCTCGCCGACACCGAACCAGTCGAGGCCGACCTGGTCTGCGAGCTCGATCTCCTCGAGCAGGTTCGCGACCCGCTTCGCCGGTGACGGGGTCTCCCCCGTGGCGACGTCCGGCTCGATGTCACCGAAGGAATAGAGGCCGAGTTCCATGGGGCGCGCTCCGTCATCCGGGAATATATACAATATGCAGTGTTGCGCGGCCGCCCGCGAAGAGCAAGGGGCCGCGACAAGCAATCCGTCAGAACTTCTGGTTTGCAGAACATCGATCCCACAAACGGAAGCATGTGCTTGACTGCTCACCGCCCGGAGACGCACAGCCTGAACCTGGAGAAGACCGCGATGAAATACGTCAGCTACCTGCACGCCGGAGCGCCCAGCTGGGGCGTCGCCCTGGCCGACGGCGTGACCGACGTCCCCCGCCACGGCGGCGCAGCGACGCTCAAGCAGCACCTCGAACGCGGCGCCGCCACGCCGTCCGAGCAGGCCGCCGACCACACGTGGGAAGAGATCGAGTACGCGCCGGTGATCCCCGACCCGAACAAGATCATCTGCGTCGGGGTCAACTACGTCGACCACCGCGCCGAGACCTCGCGCGACCCGGTCGCGTACCCGACGATCTTCACCCGCTTCGCGGATACGCAGATCGGCCATCTGGCGAGCGCCCGCAGCCCTGAGGTCTCCGACGTGTTCGACTACGAGGGCGAGCTCGCCGTGGTGATCGGCGCCCCGAGCTTCCAGGTGCCCGAGGAGGAGGCCTTCAGTCGCGTCGCCGGGTACTCCTGCTACAACGACCTGACCGTGCGCGACTGGCAGCGGCATACCCACCAGTGGACGCCGGGCAAGAACTTTCCCGGTACCGGCGCGTTCGGCCCGTGGCTGGTGACCGCCGACGAGATCCCGGACGTCCGCGACCTGCAGCTCACCACGACCGTGAACGGCGAGGTCCGCCAGCAGGCGCCGATCTCCGACCTGATCTTCGACATCCCGCAGTTGATCGCCTACATCACCACGTTCACGCCGCTCGCCCCGGGCGACGTGATCGTCAGCGGCACCCCCGGCGGCGTCGGCTATTTCAGCACTCCGCAGCGGCTGCTCAAGCCTGGCGACGTCGTCGAGGTCGAAATCAGCGGTGTCGGCACACTGCGCACGCCGATCGAATAGGTCGTGCCGGGTCAGCGCTGCAGTCCCCCCCGACAGAGCGGCCACCACCGTGACCCAGTAAGTCGATCTACCGCTTGGACCCGGGCGCGCTCGGGGCGGGATACATCCCGGCGAGCGACTCGGTGGCCGGCGGCGGGGCCGGGTTCGTCATGCGCTCAGGGCTCAGCGGGATGTCCTGACTCTCCAGGGACCCGGCAAGGGCGCGCAGCACGGGTTGCTGAAGCGCGCCCTTGTCGGCACCCAGGTAGAGAGCAGCGGACATCCGCACCGGGTCACCGCTGTAGTAATTGACGTACTGCATAACCCGTTGTCCGAAGCCGTCACCGGCGATGTCCCAGGCGAGCTTGTACAGCCGGGTACGTTCTTCGGCACCGACACCCGGGCGGCCTCGCACGAAGCGCTCGATCAGTGGCCGCAGATCGGCGTTGGCGAAATCACCGCTCGACGGCGCGTAGAAGAAGTTTCCTGCCGCCAGGATCTGAATGACCTCGATCATGCGCCGGTGCGTCGGCGCGACCTGCATGTGGAAAGCCATCAGGCCGGGCATGTAGGGGATCCAGCGGCCGTCGGGCAGCTCGGACGCCATCGCTTCGGACCCGTAGTACATGGTCCGCATGCTCTCCAGCTTGTAAATGAGTTCGCCGAGCTTCTCTTGGACGTGCAGGAAGCTGTCGATGCTCGTCGCGTCCGCGATCTTGGTGGCGAGGCCGCACAGGAACTCCAGCGAGGCGAGGCCGCGTGCCCCGGTGACCATGAGCATGCTCGCGTCGGACCCACCGCTGAGTACCGAGTTGACGACGTCCCGGCTGCCCGGGCGTCCGTCGACGAGAACCCGGTCCCAGGGAACGAGGACGTCGTCGAAGATCGCGATGCAGTCCATCTCTTCGAACCGACTGCTGAGGGGGTGGTCGAACTCGGTGCGATCACCGGCGGACATCGGCTCGCGACAGATGAACTTGAGCCCTGGGGTGTCGATGGGTAGCGAGAAAACAAGCGCGTAGTCGTCATCGCCGGGGGCGACGCCACCGAAGGGCACCACGACCACCTCTTCGGTGAGCGGCGCCATGGTGCCGAGCATCTTCGCACCGCGCACGACGATCCCGTCCGAGGTCTCGCGGACCTTCCCGAGATGCACGAACGGATCTTCCTGCTCTGATGACTTCTTGCTGCGATCGATCGCAGGGTTGACGAGCACATGGGTCAGGAACAGGTCGTTGTCGCGGACGTACTCGTAATACCGAACGGCATTCGCGCCGAACCTGTCGTCCAACTGGGAATACTGCGACGCTGTCGTCAGCCAGGTGAGCACGAAGGCGTTCATGAAGTCCGGCGAGCGACCCATCAGTCCGAAATTGTGGTCGGCCCGAAGCTTGAGGTGCCGACGTTTGGCGACGAGGTCTTCCTTGCTCCTGGACTCCTGGAAGGAGCGGGACACGCGCTCGCCATCAGGTCCGACGTACGTGCAGATGTCGACGTAGCGAGGGTCGAGCTGCAGGTCGTACAGCTCGGCGATCGAGCGGATCGCTCCGGCGAACGCCGGCTCTTCGGTCACGTTGCCGATTCGACGACCGTTGAGGAAGATCTCGGGGTTCAGCTGCTTGAGACTGTCGATGTACTCTTTTCCGGATCGTGCAGGCATGGCACAACCTTCCTGTCAGTCGGTGAGGAAATCGTCGGGTCGATGCAGTGCTGTCGCGTGGGTGTTCGATCTTCCGTCCGTCGCGATGGCGGGCTCGCGGGTGTCGTCAGCCGACCGGACCTGCATTCACGAGGGATGGCGAATGCTGGGCGGTGCGGCCGTAACCCGGCGCGTGGGCAACGTCGTCCAGTGCGGTGCCGCAGCCGTGAAACGCACCTGCGTAGAACAGCAGCGGCTCTGCTTCGCCGAAGGCGAAGTCCTGGATCTCACCCAGGAAGATGACGTGGTCGCCGGCGTCGTACGACCGCCATGGCGAACAAGCCAACCAGGCGTGCGATTGTCGTAATCGCGGTGCGCCCGGTCCGCTCTCCCACTCGGGCGCGGCGCCGTCGGCACGGCCGGAGAACGTCAGCGCGGTGGCGACCTGATGCGCTGACAGCACGTTGACACAGAACGGCTCATCGCGCAGGAACTCGCACGCCCGCGCCGAACGTCCGATGGACACCAGAACGAGCGCAGGGTCGAGCGAGATCGACGTGAACGCGTTGACGGTCGTACCCCGCGGCTCACCGTTCGCTCGGTACGTCACCACGGTGACCCCGGTGGCGAACCGGCCGAGGCACGAGCGCAGCCTGCGCGCGTCGCTGTCACACGGGCTGGGTCCCGCGCATGCTGGCGGACTGCTGGTCTGCCGCGTCAATTCCTGCACCTGAGCGCTCCCCTGCTGCGCGGGCTTGCGCGTCACGCAAGCGATCCATCGTTCGGCTCTGTCGCCACCCCGATTTGGTTCTGTACCGATCGACACAGAACTTAGTGAGTAACCTAACAGCGCCGGCACGAAAGTCAACCCACGAAGGCGGGCGAGATGCCAGAACCGGGTCGTGCGCCCAGCCGCCCCAACCGACGCGGTCAGCAGTCTCGCGAGGAGATCCTGCAGGTGGCGCTACGCGTCATGTCGGAGCACGGGTTCACAGCGACATCGCTGTCCGATCTACGGCGCGAGTCGAAGTTGCCGAGCAGTTCGATCTATCACCATTTCGGCTCGAAGGCCGACCTGCTCGCGGCCGTGATCGAGCACGGCGCCAGGAACTACAGCGAGGATCTGGCTCTCGCATCGACGTTCGCGCAATCAGCAAGTGCGCGCGAGTCGATCCGCACCTGGCTCATTCGTGACATGGACGTGTTCGTGAAACACGAGCAATTCTTTCGAATGGTCATGTTGCTGGTGTTGACCCGAGAGGTGCCGGTTGCCGCCCGAACCGCTTCCGAGATACGGATGCAAGGGCGTTCACGCGCCGAGCTCAACCTCAAGGCTGCGTTCTCGTACGCCGGCGAGGAGGCAGCCGAAGCAGCGGCTGCGGAGTTGACCGACTTTGTCATGATCGCCAGTGAGGGAGCACTGCTCATGAGCCGCGAGACTGGTTTGGAGGCGTGCCGACGCACGCTCGAGGTTCTTGCAGATGCCGCGGCTGCGCTCGGCACGAAACTTCTCGAGCGATAACCAACGGCTCGGCGGCGGCCGCCCGCGGAGCTCTGTCCGCGGTGCGGCGGCAACCTAACCTACTGTCACTGCACACCCCACGCGGTCAGGAACTGCTTCTGCCAGCCGGATCCGATGAACCAGTCGTCGGTCCCGTAGGCGGCCGGCGTCAGCGACAGGCCGCCGACGTTGCTTGTCGAGAACAGCTTGGTGGTGCCGGCCGTGCCCGACTGCGGCGATTCACCGGCGAGCAGTCGTACCAATGCGTTGGTGAAGGACCAGCCGTTGTAGACGGCTGAGTCACTGACATCGAAGATCTGATAGTTGTTCGCCTTGATCCGCTGCAGTCCAGCCAGGTCGGCAGCGTTCGAGATAATCTTCACCTTGCCGCTGCGACCCGCACTTTGAATGCCGGAGATGACCGATGGCACGAACGTGTCGTCCGGACAAAGAACGTAGTCGATGTCCGGGTTCGACACGAGCGCTGCGCTCACTGTCGAGGGCACCACACTCATCTTCGAGGTCGCCATGTCTCGCGTCGTGACCTTGCATCCCGGGCAATGCGCGGTCAGCTCTTTCTTCACCGCAACCGTCGCCTGCTTGCTCGAAGACGAGTCGGTCAGGTTCAGGGCCAAGACATTTGCTTTTCCGTTGCTGTCAGAGATCGCAGCGTCGGCCTGGATCTGCTCCAGCAGCTTCAGCTCGTCGGTCGTGTCGAAGAACGCAAGCGATGAGTCGGACTTTCGGCCGTCGGTCGACGCTACGCCGGCCAGCACGACAGGGATGTGGTGATTCACCAGGTTCGTGAACGCCGTGGGCACCAGCGAGTAGTCGACGAATGCGGTGATCACCGCATAAGCGCCCTGGCTCACCGCCTGACCCATGCATTGCGCGATGGCCGTGGGTAGAAAGTTGCCGTCGCACACGTGTCCGTGCGCCCCCAGATGCGCCAACGCGCCGTCGATGGCCGTGCCGTAGGCAGCCAGGACGGGAATTGAGTTGCCGATCGGGATGTACCAGACTGTCTTGCCTTTCAGGCTGGGCATCGTGGCGATTTTGTCGACGGCGGCGACGGGCAGACCCTTTTCGTACTTGGCCACCTGAGCCTTTGCATAGGCGACATTGTTGGTGCCGCCAGTTGCAGCCGCACCTGAGCTGCTGCCCGTCGCTTTAGTCGCAGCGCTGCCGCTGCTGCCGCAGCCAGCCAAAGCACAAGATGCAGCGACCGCGACGCCGATCAGGCACAGTACCGAAGATCGTCCGAGGGACACAGCATTGAGTCTCATAAGACATCGCCTGCAATCGTGTATTGGCTGTCACGCCGGAAAGGAAAAGCGGGTCGATTGACCGGTGGAGGAAGGATGATCGCCGCGCGGAAGAGCGTCAAGGAGAAGTTTCAAGGAACGGAATGGGTTACGTCGTGTACGGACCCGCTGCCACCCAGCCGCCTTGGGCTTACTACGCGGTCGGACGAACGTGCAGCTCTCGTTCGACGAGTTGCGGCTCTGAAGTCGCGCCCGCTTCGGGAAGCACGTCGAAATGTTGCTGACCAATGAGGATATTGAACCGCTCCGACATCGGCGTCCACTGCGTCCGTTGCATTTCCAGATCCAAAAACAGCCGCGCCAGCAGCTGTCCCGACCGAGCCGCCGTCGTGCCCACCGATCTGAACAGCAGCTCGCCGGCCTCCCAGGCGAGTTGGACGGCCTTCATCATCTGGTTGGCGCAGCGCGTGAAGTCCTCGCCGGCCGGGCGCTCGGCCGCATAGACCCACTCCCGGCACACGCGCGCGTACTTGTCCGCCGCGGCGAGAAGCAGTGTCTCGGCACAATCGACGAGCTGCACCGCCTGGCCGTAGGCCCGATGGGCGTCGCGGTGCAGGTACATGAGGATCTGCGGTTCGAAGGTGCGCTTCTTCGTGCGCACCACCTTCTCGAACTCCACGAGCGCCGCCCGTGCCGCACCGATCTGAGCGCAGGCGAGTTCTCCGGCTCCGAAAGGCACGGAGTTACCCATGTACATGGGGTTGCCGTGGATACGTGCACCCTGAGCCACACCGTCATCGACCACGGTGGCCGTGCCGGAACCCGCCACCATTCCCCCCGTCGTCGTGAACCGCTCCGGTACGAAGACGTCGTCGACGCGCACGCTGTTCGAGCCACTTGCCTGCAGCCCGATGGTCTGACCACCGCCCCAGTCGTCGAGGATGGTGTAGTGGCTCCGCGGGATGACGACCAGCAGCTTTTCGTTCGTCCCGTCCGCGCCGGTCCGAAGGGCCGCGCCCATGAAGTGCGTGGAGTACGGCACCCCAGATGAGTACGCCCAGGTGCCCGACACCCGGTAACCGCCGTCCACCCGGGTTGCTGTGCCCCGGGGCGCGGCAGACAGGGGCGCGATGAAACACCCGTGTGCTCCGAACAGCTCGGCTTGAACATCGACGGGAAAGTGACTCGCCGCCTGCATGGCGTGACCCGCCCCGAGACACAGGCACCACGCTGACCCCGGATCGCCCTGGCCGATCTCGATGATGACCCGGAAGAAGGTCGCAACGTCGAACTCGTAGCCGCCGAACCGTCGCGGTTGCAGGATTCGATAGAAGCCGGCGTCCAGAAAGGCCTCGTGGAGTTCCGGCGAGTACGTGCCCCGTCTCGCGGCCGCGGTCGCCTCCTGACGAACCCGGGGTTGCAAAGCCTTTGCCCGGGCAATGACGTCGTCCGGTGTCAATTCAGGTTCTGGAATGGCGAAGCGCGAATCAACAGCTGACAGGTCTCGGTGCGACGCAACCACTCTTAGCATCTCCTTCAAGCACGTCTGGGATCGAAGCGGTGATCGAGGGGAACCGCCAAGGCAGCGGATGGAAATTTCTTTTTCGTTTCGATCTCGCCGTGAAGCCTTTGAGCGTCCCTTCCTTATTCAGGTTCGAATCCACGTTAAGCTTGTCTCGCGTCTGGACGGTCTCAATGTTTCAGCCATTGAAATCGGCGGGTACTGCGCTCTGTTCCGCAGGTCCGTTTCGGGGATAAAGCGTGAGCGGAAGCGTGTCGGCGCCGTAGGCCGGCCAGGTGTGACGATGCGGCGTGCCCGCGAGCTCGACAGCAGAAGTACGCGCCAACAGCTCCTCGATCACGATCCGTAACTGCAGCCGGGCCAGCGGAGCGCCGAAGCATTGGTGCACGCCACGGCCGAACGCTAGATGTCGCTTGTCGGAACGGTCGAGATCGACCGTTGCGGCATCCGGCCAGTGCTCCGAGTCGACGTTGGCCGATCCGTAGTTCAGATGCACGTAGTCGCCGGCCCTGATCAGTTCGCCGCCGAGTTCGGTGTCCCGGACGCACTTGCGTTGCATCGACTGCTGGGGAGCATCGATACGCAGGATCTCCTCGATGGCGTCCGGGACGCGGGTCGGGTTCGTGCGGAGGAGACCTTGCAGGCCGCTGTCGCGAGCGAGCCGCAGCACCGCACTGCTTATTGCGTCTGTCGTTGTCTCGTGACCGGCGCTGATCAGCATCACGAGGTATCCCGCTACCGCCTCATCCGAGAGCCGCTCACCGCGGATCTCCCCGGTCAGGATGGCACTGATGATGTCGTCGTCCCGCAAGTGGAGTCGGCGCTCCTCTACGACTGATTGCAGGTAGGGCATGATTTCTTGAAACAGTGCCTCGCGTTTTGGCCGGCCCGGCTCGTTGCGCCCGCCCCGCGCGATCAGCTGCCGGTGCCACTCGTCGAGCACGTGCCAGTCGTCGTCCGGCACGGCCAAGAACGTGCACAGAGTGCGGATCGGATAGGGATTGGCGAAGGCGGCCACGAAGTCGATGGCTCCCACGCCGATCAGCTGATCTAGCATGTTCGCGGCGATCGGACGAATGTCCCGCTCTAGCTCGGCCATCTTGGTCGCGGTAAAGAAGGGATTGATCATTCGCCGGTACGGCGTGTGCTCGGGTGGATCGCACTCGAGCGGGATCATTCGGATGGCCCCAGCGACCGGCGTCATGCTGCTGAACGTCTTGACATCAGTGACCGCGGTAATCACCTCGTCGAAGCCGAACACGCCCCAGGTTCCGTACACATCGAGGCGGCCGACCGGGCACTGGTCGAGCAAGCGTGCGTACGCGTCGCTGGCGTCTGGTTCCGCGTCCGTGGCTACGTCGGCGAGGGCGGTGATCGGGTTCCAGTGTGTGGGCAAAGTGGTGCTCCGTTTCGCGAGGCCGAGCGGACTGCCGCCCGTGGCGGCGTGCTCGGTGACATGGTCGTTGTCGGCGGCGTCTCGACGGGCGTCAGGCCGTCTGCGACCGCTTTCGCACAATGGTGGCCAGCGCGACGGCGACGACGAGACCGCCGCCGTAGAACACGTCCTGGATCCACCCGCTGTAGCCGAGCAGCTGGAGCCCGAATATGCCCGTCTCCAGGAAATAGATGCCGATCATGGCGCCGATCGGGTTGAACTGGCCAGGCTGGACGACCGCGGTGCCGAGGAACACCGCAGCCAGAGAGGGCAGCAAATAGGTCGAGGAGGCCGTCGGGTCGTAGCCACCGACCGACGAGATCAGAATGATGCCCGCGAAACCGGCCAGCACGCTGGCCACGATGTAACTGCCCACCCGGATGCGGTTCACACGGATGCCGGCGAGGCGAGCAACCTCCCGGTTCGACCCGACGAAGAGCATGTGCCGGCCGACCGGTGTCCAGCCGCACACGTAGGCAAACAGACCGGCCAGGGCGATGCCGTAGTAGAAGGAGATGGGCAGGCCGAACACGTCGTACAGCGCAAGATCACTGAACGACTTGTTGTTCAGCGAGACCGTGGTCGAGGAGGAAATGAGTTCGGCGATGCCCACCAGCAGCGTGCCTGATCCCAGCGTCACGACGAGCGAGGAGACACCGAGCCCTACGACGAAGAATGCGTTGATCGCACCGCAGACGGCGCAGGCGACGAGGGCTAGGACGCACGACAGCACAAGGTTGACGTGATGGACCCCCGACAACACCGGCACGATGGTGGCGCCGAGGCCCATCACCGAGGCGAAGGACAGGTCGAACTCGCCGACGAGCAGCGTGCTCAGCACCGAGAAGCAGAGGACAACGAGCACCTGTTGCGATCCAAAGATGGCCTGGAACGTCGCGAGCTGGCCGAACTTGGCGGGCGTGATGGCGAGGAACACCACACCCATCACGACCCAGACCGCGATCAGCGCGTACCGATTCGCCAACATGCCCAGAGTTCCGTGACGGCCCGATCCGCGCGAGTCGACGTCCCGATCGGCCGGGGTCGGCCCGGCGACAACAGCTGATTCAGCGGCAGCGTCGGCGCCCGGAGCAGCGTCGTGGTCACCGTCCGGGTGAGCGGCTGCGATATCGGTTTCGAGCTGCGGCTTCACATGCGCTCCTTGACGTGTCGGTTAGTGCTGGACGAGTACACGAGGTCGAGCACTTCACCGGCGGTACTGCTGCGCAGTTCCTCCAGTGACTGCCCGGTGCTGTACACAAGGACGCGGTCGCAGACGGCGACCAGATCAGCCGCCTCGACGCTGACGATCAACACCGCGATCCCGCTGTCTGCGACGCGCTGGATCGTGCGCAAGATGTCCTGTCGAGCACCGACATCGACGGCCTGCGTCGGCTCGTGCAAGATCATGACCTGGGGGCCGGTGGTCAGCCACTTGGCCAGCAAGACCTTCTGCTGGTTGCCGCCGGACATCTCCTTGACCAGCTGTCGCGGCGCGTTCGGACGGATGTTCAGCGTGGCTATCGCCTCCCGAGCTTCCGCTTCCTGCCAACGCCGCCCCACGAACCAGGGCCGACCCTTCGACCGGAGGGTCGGCAGGGTGATGTTGTCGCGGACGCTCAACTCGAAAGCCAGTCCGTCGCGGTCACGCCGCTCGGGGACGAGCACGATTCCGGCGCGGATCGTCGCGCTCACGCCGGCGCGGGACAGATCGAGGGTTCGCCCACCGATCTCGACGGTGCCGGCCGCGGGCCGCTGCGCGCCTGACAGCAGGTAGGGGATGCTCTCGAAGCCGCTGCCCGGTAGTCCGGTCAGGCCTACCACTTCGCCCCTGGTGAGGGTCAGGTCGATCGACTCGACCGAATCCCCGCAGACGCCACGGGCGCGCATGGCGAGGCTCGTGCTGGCCGACGGCCGGCGCGAGCCGAGCGTCGAGACGTCCTTTCCCAGCATCCGTCGTGCCAACTCGGCCTCGGTCAAGTCCTTGCTGGCTAGCGCCTTACCGGCCAGACGTCCGTCGCGGAGCACCGTGACACGGTTCGTCACCTCCAAGATCTCCTCGAGGTCGTGGCTCACCATGAGCACGGACGTTCCCGTCGCGACGACGCGACGCAGCAGGTGATGAAACCGCGTGCGTTCGGATTTGCCGAGTGCGCGCGTCGACTCGTCGAGGATGATCAGACCCGTTCCCGGGACGACGTCGCGTAATGCCCGCGCAATGGCAACGTCAGCACGCTCGGCAGCCGAGAGACCAGCGACCGGAGCAGCCGGCTCGAGGTCGACGTCGAGCCTGGTGAGGACGCGCTGCGCTATCTCGCGCTGCGCCTTCCAATCGATGCGTCGACCGGGCCCCGAGGTCACGTAGCCGCCGACGCAGATGTTCTCCGCCACCGAGAGCTGGTCCAACAGTCCGAGATCTTGATGCACCACCGACAGACCGGCGGCGTGCGCCTGACGCCAGGCCACAGGTAGCCGAACGTTGCGACCGTCGATGTGCAATGAGCCTCCTGGACCGGGCCGGTGGTAGCCGGTCAGGATCTTCACCAACGTCGACTTTCCGGAGCCGTTCTGTCCGATCAGCCCGTGGATCTCACCGGCGTGGACGGACAGCTCGACACCATCCAGCACGGTCGCAGCACCGAATACCTTGCTGATCCCCCGAACCTCGATGCGGGACGCGCCACTCGTTTCTGTCATCTCGACCTTCCTGGCGGCAATGAGCTGCTGCGTCCGTGCACGGCGGATGCACCGGTGAGCCGAGTCTGATCGTCGGGAACCGGCAGAGCACGGTGCCTGGGGCGACCAACGAGTACCGGGTGAACGGCGTGTTGGGCTGGAAGACTCGTGCCGCGCTCCCCGATGGTCAACCGGGACATGTCACTGGCTGGAAGACCTGTCGGCCGATCGCAGCGCCTCGACTTCTCCAGGTGTGATGTGCATCATTGGGGTGTGCCTAGCGCGACCGTGGATGAAACCGATGAAGATCCACCGGTGTCGGTCTTCGGTCGGGCGATGTCGATCCTGCACAGTTTCGACGCGAGCAGTCATCAGGAATTGACCCTCGCGCAGCTCACCGTGATGTGTCGGCTGCCCAAACCGACCGTCCACCGGCTTCTGGGCACGCTCGGCAGGTGGGGGATGGTCGAGCGGACGAGCACCGGTTTCCGGCTGGGCTTGGAGCTGTTCGAGTTGGGCATGCGGGTACCACGGCATGTCAGCATCCGCGACGCGGCACTGCCCTACCTGCTCGACCTGCACGAGGCGACGAAGGAGACCGTTCAGCTCGCCGTGCTCGACGGGACCGACGTCGTGTTCTTGGCCAAGGTCGCCCGGCGGGGCGGCGCGCGTTCGCCGTCGCGCGTAGGCGGCCGAGTGCCGGCCCACTGCACCGGCGTAGGCAAGGCGCTTCTGGCGCACGCGGAGCCCGGTGTCATCCAGGCGGTCATCGACGGGCCTCTGCAACGGTGCACGCCCTACACGGTCACCGCGCCGGGACTGCTGGCCCGCCAGTTGGAATCGGTTCGCGAGACCGGCTTGAGCCGGGCGTTCGAGGAGTCCTCCCTCGGCATCTCGTGCGTCGCCTCACCGGTCTTCGATGCGCACGAGCGAGCGGTCGCGGCCATCTCGATCTCCGGGTCGGCAACCAACTTCGACTCGGCCAAGATTGGCCCCGCTGTCCGCACGGTCGCGCTCGGGGTGTCCCGGGCGCTGTGCCGCACGGACAGCTACGCCACACACCTGGGTGTCAGCTGATGCGCGGGAGCAACCAGCCACAGACGTCGCCGAATCCCTAGCTACGCCGGCGAGCCCGTCGACGGACCATTGTCTGCAACCCGGCCCCCGCTCCCCCAGCACGCCGAGCGGGTCAATGCCACGTCAACGCTTCGATGAGAGGGTTTTCATGACGTCCAGCCCATTTTCCACGGCACAGGCCGAGCAACTGCAATGGCTGGTCGACCGGGAAGCGATTCGGAACCTGGTGTACCAGTTCGGAGTCTCGATCGACGATCAGGACAAGGAGGGCTTCGCAGCCACCTTCACCGAGGACGGCGTCCTGGAAGCGGGCTGGGGCGGGCGAATCGAAGGCCGCGGTGCCATCGCCACGATGACCGGAATGCCGTCGAGTTGGCGCACGCAACACCTGTTCGGCAACATTCTCATCGACGTCAGCGGTGATCGCGCGACGGCCCGCGCCTACATGGTGGCAACGCACGTCTTCGACACCGTCGACATCACCCAACATGCGCGCGCTGGCGGCTGGTACGAGCAAGAACTAGTTCGCACCGCGGATGGTTGGCGCTTCGCGCACGTCAAGCTGATCATCGTGTGGGCCGGCGCACGGCCGATGTCCGACACCCTCGAGGTCTGACCAGTCACGCGGCGCCAGGTTTGCTCATGCAGCCGCAACGGCCAGCGGTTCGGCGTGCACCTGGCCGTCGACAACGAAACTAGGCGCGCTTGATGGCGATTACGGGAATGACGCGGTCGGTCATCTTCTCGTAGTCGGCGTAATTGCTGAAGCGGGCGGCCGCTCGGGCGTAGACCTCGTCACGTGACTCACCACGAAGTTCGACGGCGGTCGCCGGGAAGCTCTCGCTCCCGATCTCCACCGTTACGTCCGGATGAGCGACGACGTTGTAGTACCAGTCCGGATTGCTCGGCGCTCCGGCCTTGGAACCGAAGATGTAGCACGTCGATGAATCAGAGTCATCGGGCAGGAAGACGAGCGGGGTGGTTCGTTCAATCCCTGATTTCGCGCCCGTTGAATGAAGCAGCATCATCGGCATTCCCTCGAAGTAACCGCCGACCACTCCGTCATTCGCGCGGAATTCCTGAATCACTTGCGTATTCATATCGTTGGCCATTAGACCAGCTTAGTGAAGGCTTGTCCGCAGTCAAGACTCACGCAATTCTTTTTGAATTCAGCGGCACCGGGGGACCATTTCAATGCTGGGCGTGATTGATCGCCTGCGTCAGAACATCGTCGTGAGGTTACGAGCGATCAGGATCGACTGATCGAGCAGGATCGTCCGCTTGGCAATCAGGAATGAACGCTCGTGTCGACGCAACACGTCGTGCCGCGCACCGACCCACGAGTCGACCTCGGTCTTCAGGCGCGTGCGGTAGAGGTGGAAGTTCGCCTCGGTGTGCAGCTCCACGCCGTCATCAGCGGTGATCCGCACGTTCGTGATCAGGTGTCGCGTCCGCGACGGCGGGTCCTCGGCCCAGGACTGGCCGCTGGAGAACTTCTTCCCGCGCGCCATCA
>CAZZZE010000031.1:5183-14812 GCA_964658365.1 uncultured Jatrophihabitantaceae bacterium | reverse complement strand
CTGCCGAACCGAGTGCGAGCGTGCCGATCGCAGCGACCGCCAGGACACGTCTGAACATGGGTTTCCCTTCGTTGGTGGGTAGTGCGGAAGTGCCGGACGGCGCGCGGGCGCCGGGAGCTCAGATGCCGGCCGACTCGGCGTGGGTGGGCGGACGCCAGGACAGGACACGTCGCTCGAAGCGCGAGATGAGGAACTCGGCGACCAGCGTCACGACGGCCATGATCGCCATGCACGCGAAGACCGTGTTGGGGTCGAACCGGTTGGTGGCCTGGCTGATCACCAGGCCCATGCCGCGCTGGGCGCCGAGGATCTCGCCCACCAGCGCGCCGATGATGGCGAACCCGAACGCGGTGTGCAGGCTGGCGATGATCCACGTCAGCGCCGACGGGATCGTCACGTGCCGGGCCATCTGCAACGGGGACGCGCCGAGGACCTTGAGGTTCGCGACGAGGTTCGGATTCACCTCGCGGACGCCCTGGAAGGCGTTGAAGAAGACGATGAAGAACACGAGGACGGCGGCGAGCAGCACCTTCGGCAGGGTCCCGAGCCCGAAGGCCACCAGGAAGAGCGACCCCAAGATGATCCGGGGAACCGCGTTGACGACCTTGATGTAGGGGCCGAGCACGTCGGCGAGGAAGCGGTTCTGCCCGAGCACCAGACCGAACAGGACGCCGACGAGCGAACCGAGCAGGAACCCGTAGACGGCCTCGCGCAACGTCACGCTCAGGTCACCCCAGATCGAGCCGAACTCGGTTCCTTTCGTGAACAGATGCACCAGCGCGTCGTAGATCCCCGAGGGCTTGCCGTAGAAGAACGGGTCGAGCCATTTCTTGTCGGCGGCCAGCTGCCACCCGCCGAAGATCGCGACCGCAAGGCCTACCTGGGCCAAGCGCAGCAGCAGCGTCCGCGTCCGTCGTGCTCGCCGGGCGGCGGCCCTGATGTCGTCCTCGGACTCCATCGGCGCCACCGGTTGCGAGGTGGTGATCAGCGACGTCACGCCGCACCGACCGTCTGCGCGTACGCGCGTTGGACCTCGTCTTTGAGCGAGGCCCAGATCCGACCTTGCAGCTCGAGGAAACGTCGCTCGTGCCGGATCTCCTGCACCTCGCCGCGCGGACGCGGGAGATCGATCTCGAAGCTCTCCTTGATCGACCCCGGGCTGCTGGTCATGACGAACACCCGGTCGGCGAGGGCCACCGCCTCGTCCAGGTCGTGGGTGATGAACAGGACCGACGGCCGCAGCTGCTCCCACAAGCCGAGCAGCTCGGTCTGCATGATCGCCTTGGTCTGGACGTCCAGCGCACCGAACGGTTCGTCCATCAGCAGGATGCGCGGGGAGTTGATCAAGGCGGCGGCCATCGCGACGCGCTTGCGCATGCCGCCGGACAGCTGGTGCGGGTAGCGATCCTCGAACCCGGAGAGCCCTACCCGCCGCAGCCAGTCCCGCGCCAGCGCGACGGCGTCCTTCTTCGCGGACCCGTTCAGCATCGGCCCGATCAGCACATTGCCCAGCACGGACTTCCACGGGAACAGCGCGTCGGCCTGGAACATGAAGCCGACGCCGTCGGTCACGCCGCGGACGTCCTGACCGCCTACTCGCACCGAGCCGGCGCTGGGGCGCTCGAGTCCGGAGACCTGCCCGAGCGTGGTGGACTTGCCGCACCCGGTCGGACCGACGATCGCGCAGAACTGCCCCGGCTCGACGGTCAGGGTGACGTCCTGGATGGCCGTGAACGGCGCTCCGGAGCGGGTCATGAATCGCTTGGTCAGGTGCGTGATCTCGATCTTCGCAGCGTCTGCGGTCGCAGCACTCGAGGTCGTCCCACGGGATGTCGTGTCGGCCATGTCCGCCCTTCTCGCTCGGTGGGCGACGGCGTCGGTGTGGCGTCGCTCACTGGTGGAAGGTGACCGTAGGCGCGACTCGTGCGTGACGTCGCGGTTTCGCGCGCAACCCGCATTTCCCGCGTTTACTGGGGTTCTGCGCGTTCTGCGCACGCGTGAACTGTTGTTCACGCCGAGTTCAGCGGCGAGAATCGCCCCGTGCTCCGCTTCTCGACGCGCAAGCTGTCGACCCAGATCCTGCTGGCCCAGCTGGCCATTCTGACCGCGACGGTCCTGATCGGGTTCGTTCTCTTCGCGCGGGTCGAGCGGGCGCAACTCGACGGTCAGTACGAGGACCGCGCCGCCTCGATCGCACAGACCGTGGCCGGCGTGCCCGACATCCAGGACTGCCTGATCGGGCACGGCGCCCCGTGCACGCAGTCCATCCAGACGGTCGCCAGCCGGATCCAGGCCGAGACCGGCGCGTCCTACGTCGTCGTGATCGACATGGCCCGGGTGCGGCACTCGCATCCGATCGCCAAGCTCATCGGCCAACGGGTCGCCGAACCGATCGTCACCGCAGACGGGCGCACTCACATCGGCATCGACGTCGGCAAGACCGGCCGGTCTGCGAACGGAAAGGCACCGATGTACTCGCCCGATCACCGCATGATCGGCGAGGTGTCGGTCGGCATCAGGGAGAGCTCGGTCTCGGCGGCCCTGTGGCGCGAGCTGCCCACGTACGCAGGCTGGCTCGCAGTGGCGTTGGCGCTCGGTGCCGGGGCGTCCTGGCTGTTGGCCCGGAGATTGAAGCGCAAGACCTTCGGGCTCGAACTCGACGAGATCGCCCGGCTGCTGCAGGAGCGGGAAGCCACGCTGCACGGGATTCGGGAAGGCGTGATCGCGTTCGATCCGGCCGGCCGCGTCTCGGTGGTCAACGACGAGGCCCGGCGGCTGCTCGGCGACGTTGCCCTGCCGATCGCTTGCAGGCCCGAGGACCTCCTGCCGCCGGGCCGGCTGCGCGACGTACTCACCGGTACGGTCACCGGCGCCGACCAGGTCGTGCTCACCGACGACTACTGCCTCACCGTCAACAGGATGCCGGTCGTGCTGAACGAGCGGCCACACGGTGCGGTCGTCACGCTGCGGGACCGGACCGAGATGTCCGGGCTGCTGCGTGAACTCGACGGCGTCCGCCGCCTCACCGACGCCCTTCGCGCCCAGCAACACGAGTTCTCCAACCGGCTGCACGCAGTCACCGGCCTGCTCGAACTCGACCAGGTCGAGGAAGCGCTGAGCTACCTCGCCGAGCTGCGCGGGGGCGATGCCGACTTCGCGGATTCGCTGCGGGCACGGATCGGCCCGCCGCTGATCATCGGGCTGCTTCTTGGCAAGGCGGCCGAGGCCAGCGAGCGTGGGCTGACGTTCGACATCACCGCGGACACCTGGCTCGGCGAGTCCAGCCAGAAGGTGCAGGCCCTGACGACCATCCTCGGCAACCTCATCGACAACGCCTTCGAGGCATTGACCGGTACCGCCGGGTACGGCCGGGTCTGCGTCACGATCATCGACGACAAGGACACGGTCTCGATCCGCGTCGCGGACAACGGCCCGGGCATCGCACCGGGTCAGGCCGATGTCATCTTCCGCGACGGTTTCACGACGAAGTCGGGCGTCGGGCCGCTGCGCCGCGGCCTGGGTCTGGCGCTCGTCCATCGACTGGTACAACGGCTCAACGGCACAATCACCGTCTCGGCGGGGCCGGAGCCCGTGTTCGAGGTCCGCCTGCCGGCGGCGCACCCCGAGCCCGTCGCAGTGGGAGCCGGACGTTTGTGACGTCGCCCCGGATCCGCACCCTGATCGTCGACGACGACTATCGCGTCGCGGCGGTCCATGCCGCCTACGTCGACAAGGTCGACGGGTTCGAGATGATCGGGTTGGCGCATACGGCGGAGCAAGCGCGCAGCACCGTTGCACTGTCCCGGCCCGATCTCGTGCTGATGGACGTCTTCCTGCCCGACGGCGACGGCCTGGACGTCGTGCGGGGCCTGATGGATCACGAGATCCACCCGGACGTCATCGTCATCACCGCCGCCCGTGACATGGTCACCGTGCGCCAGGCGATGCAACTCGGCGCAGTCCACTACCTGGTCAAACCGTTCGGCTTCGCAGCTCTCGAGGAACGGCTGAGTGCCTACCGGCGGCTGCAGCAGCGCCTCGCCGGGCTACCCGACGAAGCCGATCAGACGGCGGTCGACGAGCTGTTCGGCATCCTGCGCAGCCAGCCCGCCAGCAGGCACCGACCGGCGAAGGGGCACTCCGCGCCGACCCTCGAGCTGGTCCGCAACGCGGTGTGCACCGCCTCCGACCCGGTGTCCGCGTCCGAGGTCGCCGAGACGATCGGTATCAGTCGAGCCACCGCCCAGCGGTACCTGAGCTACCTGGAGAGCTACGGGATCGTCCGCCTGCAACTGCGCTACGGCGCAACCGGCCGCCCCGAGCACGGGTACTCGGCGCTGTGACGATGATCTGTCGGTGGCCGGGGCCGGATCGCGGCGGCCCAGCTGGCACCGAACCGGCGGCGGGAACGCCGCACAGGTCACCCAGCGTTGCGACGGCATGGCACCCAGGGACGTGCGGGCGGTTCGGGTTCGCGCGCCGGAATTGCCGCGCGGGGCGTTCTGGCTGAACACCGAAGCGCTGAGCTTGAGCGCGCTGCGCGGGCGGTTCGTGCTGCTCGACTTCTGGACGTCCGCCTGCGCGAACTGCTGGCACGTCCTGGACGAGCTGCGCCCGATCGAGCAGCGCCTGGACGACGTGCTGAGCGTCGTCGGCGTGCACTCGCCGAAGTTCCCGCACGAGGCCGAGCCGGCGGCGCTCGCCGCCGCGGTGGAGCGGGCCGGGATCACCCACCCGGTGATCAACGACCCGGGGCTCGACGCCTGGCGGCAGTACGCGGTCAAGGCGTGGCCCACGCTCGTCCTGGTCGACCCCGAGGGCTACGTCATCGCGCAGGCCGCTGGCGAGGGGCAGGTCGCGGCGCTGGCGAGCGTGGTCGCCGACCGGCTGCCCGACTACGAACGCCGTGGCACCCTGCAGCGCGGCCGGCTCGCCACGCATCTCGCCGCGACGCCGACCACGGACCTGCGCTTCCCGTCAGCGGCGATCGTGCTGCCGGCAGCGCGCACCGGCCGCGACGCGGACACCTTGCTCGTCGCTGACACCGGCCACCACCAGCTCGTCGAGTTCAGCGCCGACGCCGCCACGGTGTTGCGGCGCATCGGCTCCGGCACCCGGGGCGAGCCGTTCGCGGAGCCGAACGGGCTGACGCTGCTGCCGCCGGGTGGGCCCTCCGACGTCCTCGTCGCCGACACCGCCAACCACGTGCTGCGCGGGGTCCGGCTCGCCGACGGTGCGATCACCACCGTCGACCTGCCCGGCCTGCTCGCAGGCGCGTCGACGGTCACCGGCCCGGTGCCCGCGGTGCTCTCGCCGTGGGACGTCGCCTGGTGGCCGGCGGCCCAGCGCGTCGTCGTCTCGGCCTCGGGCGTCCACCTGCTGCTGGCCTACGACCCGGCCGCCGGCACCGCCGAGATCCTGGCCGGCACCACCGTCGAGGGCTTGCGCGACGGGCCCGCCCTCGACGGCTGGCTGGCCCAGCCGTCCGGGCTCGCCGTCGACGGCGACCGCGTGTGGTTCGTCGATGCCGAGACCTCCGCGCTGCGCCACCTGGACGTCGACGGCACGCTGCACACCGCGGTCGGTGAGGGGCTATTCGACTTCGGGCTCGTCGACGGCCCGGCCGACGTCGCCCGCATGCAGCACCCGCTCGGCGTGCACGTCCTGCCGGACGGCACCATCGCGGTTGCCGACACCTTCAACGGCGCCGTCCGCCGCTTCGACCCGCACACCGGCGAGCTGTCCACCCTCGCCGACGGGCTCGCCGAGCCGAGCGGGCTCGTCACGGTCGACGGCCGCACGAGCGTCGTCGAGTCGGCGGCGCACCGCCTCGTCCCGCTGGCGGCCGCGGCGCGGCCCGGCCGGCCCGACGCGCCACCACCGCACGCCGGCCGTCCGGTCACCGCCCTGCGGCCCGGTGCGGTCGAGCTGACGATCGCGTTCACGCCGGCCCCGGGGCGCACGATCGACGACCGCGACGGCCCACCGATCAACGTCGAGGTCAGCTCCGACCCGCCGCAGCTGCTGCACGCCGGGGCGGGACCCGGCACCGAGCTCGTGCGGCACCTCGAACTCGCCGGCACCGGCGCGGGCGTACTCTCGGTGGCGGCCCAGGTCGCCTCGTGCGACGACGGCACCGCCGAGCACCCGGCCTGCTACCTCAGCAGGCAGGACTGGGCCATCCCGGTGCGCGTCGATGCGGCCGGCGACGCGGGCATCCGCCTCGTCCTGTTCGGCGAGTGACAACCGCTCAGCGGATGCGGATCGCCACCACCGCGACGTCGTCGTCGTGCCGCTCGGCCGCGCCGGTGAGCTCATCGACGATCTGCGACGGCGAGGCGTCCAGCGGCAACTCGCTGGTTAGCCGCATCAGCTCGGCCAGCCCGGCGTCGAGATCGGGTTCGTCGGCGAAGCCGTCGGTGAGCCCGTCGGTGAAGCAGATCAGCACCGACCCGGGGGCCAGATCGATGCTCGCGTCCTTCGGCCGCTGCGCGCCGGCCGGCATCAGCTTGCTGATGCCGATCATCGGGCCGCGGCCGTCCTCGAGCAGCACCACCGACCCACCCGGACGGCGCAGCAGCGCGGGCGGGTGCCCGGCGCTGGAGTACGTCAACGTGGCGAGGTTGCTGCGCAGCACGAGCGTGCCGTAGAAGCAGGTGGCCATGTAGTCGAGGTTGCCGCCCTCGAGCAGCTCGTCGACCGCGGTCAGCACGGTGTAGGGCTCGCTGCCCGGCCAGCCGTAGGCGCGCACGATCGTCGACAGCTTGCCCATCCGCGCCGCGGAGTCGTAGTTGTGGCCCATGACGTCGCCGACGACGACACCGACGCCGGAGTGGTTCTGCAACTCGAAGACGTCGTACCAGTCGCCGCCGACCGCCGCCTCGTCGGCCGCGGGGACGTAGGACGCGGCGACCTCGAGCCCGGCGATCTGCGGCAACCGGGGCAGCAGGCTGCGCTGCAGGGTCGAGGCGGTGGCCCGCTCGCGCGCCCAGAGCTGGGTGTTCTCGAGCATCAGCCCGGCCCGGACCGCGAGATCCTGCACCAGGGCCAGCTCGCTCTCGCCGAACGGCGGCCGGGTCTCGTCGCTGAGGACGCAGACGGCGCCGAGCACGCTGTGCCTGGCCCGCAACGGGACGGCCAGCATGCTGCGCAGCCCCAGCTCGCGGTCGATCGCGCGGACCTGCGCTGCGTCGGTGCCCTGGACCGGCGACCGCTCGAAGTCGGTGGTGATGATCCCGCGCGACTCGCCGCGCAGCACCTTCCAGATCGGGTCGTGCGCGGGCAGCGCGTCGGGCAGCTGCGCGGTCCACTCCTGCACCAGCGCGCCCACCCGGGCGTCGGAATCCTGCCGCTCATGACGCAGGTAGGGACGCTCGAGGCGGCCGGCGTCGTCGAAGAGGTAGATGGCGCAGGCGGTGCCGACCCGCGAGGTGAGCACATGCCCCAGCACGTCGGTGATCTGCCCCGGGCGCTGCGCGGCCGCCATCCGCGAGGTGACGTCGGCCAGCAGGCCGAGCCGGTCAGCCACCAGGGCCACTTGGGCCAGCGCGTCGTCGCGGCTGCGCTGCGCGGTGACGCGGGCGGTGACGTCGGCCTGCACGCCGACGAAGTGGGTGACGTCGCCGCGCTCATCGCGGACCGGTGAGATCGACAGCTCGTTCCAGAACATCGAGCCGTCGCGGCGGTAGTTCAGCAGCGTGGTGGTGACGGGCAGTCCCTGGGCGATCGCGAAACGGATGTCGTCGACGACGGCGGTGTCGGTCTCCGGGCCCTGCAGGAAGCGGCAGTTGTGCCCCAGCACGTCGTCGAGGGCGTAGCCGGTGGTCTCGGTGAACGCCGGGTTCACCCAGACGATCGGGTTGTCGGGCTGGCGCGGGTCGCTGATCGTGAACGCCACCTTGGTGGCCAGCACCGCCCGCTCGCGCAGGCCGACGGCGGACTCCTGGGCGCCGGCGATCAGCTGCGCGTTGCGCGCGGGCAGGAACACCACCAGCGCGAGCGACGACATCGGAGCGGGGGCCTCGGTGAGCGGCAGCCCGAGCACCCACAGGACCTCCCGGACGGTGGTGACCTTGGTGGCGCGGGCCGCCGTGACCGGTTCACCGGTGACCGGCTTGCCCTCGGCGATGCGCAGCAACGACTCGGCGGCGCCGTGGCGGCGTTCGCGGCCCTCGGGCAGCTCGCTGCCCGCGACGTCCTCGAGCCCGGCGGCCAGCGACCACTCGTCGACGGGCATCGGCAGTTGCCGGTCGGGGACCAGCTGCGCGGCGAGGTCGTTGGCGTAGGTGACGACGCGCTTGTCGACGTCGACGATGAGCACGGCGGCGGTGGCCTCGTGCACGACGTGCGGCAGCAGCATGGAGCCGAAACTCTGATCCTCGCCCTCGGGTGCGGCGGCGGTGCGCGGCGCATCGTCGGTCATGGGACTGAACTTTATCCGCCCGCAACCGGTCCCGACGAACCGTTCGCGCTGCTGCGCTAGCGTCGAAGAATGAGTCCCTCGACGGTACGCATCGGCGTCCAGCTCCAGCCCCAGCACGCGCAGTACCCGGCCGTCCGCCGGGCGGTCGCCGAGGCCGAGGACATCGGCGTCGATATCGCGTTCAACTGGGACCACTTCTTCCCGCTCTACGGGCCGCCGGACGGCGAGCACTTCGAGTGCTGGACGATGCTCGGCGCCTGGGCCGAGCAGACCTCACGCATGCAGATCGGCGCGCTGGTCACCTGCAACAGCTACCGCAACCCTGAGCTGCTGGCCGACATGGCCCGCACGGTCGATCACATCAGCGGCGGACGGTTGATCTTCGGCATCGGCTCGGGCTGGTTCCAGCGCGACTATGACGAGTACGGCTACCAGTTCGGGACGGCCGGGGGGCGCCTGGACCAGCTGGCCGAGGACCTCCCGCGCATCGAGGCGCGGTGGGCGAAGCTCAACCCGGCCCCGCTGGGACACGAGCGCCCTTCGGGAGGGCGCGCCATCCCCGTCCTCATCGGCGGCGGTGGCGAGAAGAAGACGCTGCGCACGGTCGCCAAGCACGCCACCATGTGGCACTCCTTCAGCGACCTGGAGACCTTCGTGCGCAAGCAGGAGATCCTGGCCGCGCACTGCGCCGACCTCGGCCGCGACCCGGGCGAGATCGAGCGCTCCGTCGGTGCGCCGACGGGCGACCCGGCCGAGGTCGGGCCGCCGCTGGTCGAGGCCGGCGCGACGCTGTTCACCGTCGGTACGGGCGGGCCGGACTACGACCTCACCGAGGTCAAGCGCTGGATCGACTGGCGCGACTCGCTCTGATCGCTCGCAGGAACTCCGCCACCGCGGCTGACGCCACATACCGACCGAGAGGAAGCTGTCATGGCCACCGAGAAGTCCATGCTCGAGCACATCGACGAGCTCGTCGCCGAGGAGAAGCAGCTGCGCGCCTCGCGCGAGCACACCGAGGAGACCCGCGCCCGCCTGCGCCACCTCGAGCAGCAGCTCGACCAGTGCTGGGACCTGCTGCGCCAGCGGCGTGCGCGAGCCGAGTTCGACCAGCCCGCTGACGATGTCCGCGAGCGCCCCGTCGGCGAGGTCGAGGGCTACCTCCAGTAAGCCATGAATACCCCCTTCAGCCGGCCCTGGCCGGCTGAAG
>CAZZZE010000031.1:0-5173 GCA_964658365.1 uncultured Jatrophihabitantaceae bacterium | reverse complement strand
AAGGGGGTATTCATGCGCTAGGAGGTGACGTCCTTGCCGCCGAAGCGGGCCCAGGCCAGCGTCGTGAAGACGGCGACGTAGGCCAGGGTCACCAGCAGGCCGGTGCGGACGTCGGTGGTGCGCATCGGGTCGCGCAGCAGGTCGACCCAGCGCAGCCAGTAGTGACTCGGCAACCAGCCGTGGACGGCGGACAGCTGCGGGATCGCGTCGATCACCTCGCTGACGATCGTCAGGGTGAGGGTCGCGGCCATCGCGGCGACGGGCACCTCGGTCATGGTCGAGGCGAACAGGCCCATTGCGGCCACCGCAGCGATGGTCAGCGCGACGTAGCCGGCCACCAGCAGCAGCCGGGCCAGCCCGGCGCCGTAGGACACCGTCGTCCCGGACAGCAGGGTCACCCGCCCGGCCGGGAACAGCGCCAGCCCGGACAGCAGACCGGTCACCGCCACCAGCGCCACGCACGCGGCGCACCAGACGACGACCGCGGCGAACTTGACGGCCAGCAGCCGGGTGCGCCCCACCGGCACGGCCAGCAGGTAGCGCAGCGTGCCGGTATTCGCCTCGCCGGCCACCGCGTCGCCGGCCACGACCGCGACGACCAGCGGCAGGAACAGCGGGCTGGTGACGAGGAAGCCGGCCAGCGCCGCGAACAGACCGTTGTCGGTGATGCCGCCGAAGATCGACCCGCCGTTGCCGGAGCGATCGCTCGACTTCACCGCCACCGCGATCAGCACCGGCACCACGCCCAGGATCGCCAGCATCACCAGGTTGCGGCGGCGGCGGAACACCAGCGCCAGTTCCGAGCGCAGGAAGCGGCCCCGGGCCGGGCTAGCCATCGACATCGAAGCCTTCGCCGGTGAGCCCGACGAACTGCTCCTCCAGGCTCGGACGGGCGACCGTGAACCCGCGCACCCCGACGCCGGCGCGCACGAGCGCGGCCACGACATCCTCGGCCACGGCGCCGCCGAGCAGGGCGAGTGCCGCCTCGTCGTCGACCGTCACCTCACCCAGGCCCAGCTCGCGCAGGACGCTCGCCGCCGCGCCGGCGTCGGCCGTCTCGACGCGTACCCGTCGGGCCTGCCGCTCGCGCAGCTGCTGCAACGGGCCCTGCCACACGAGGCGCCCGGCGCTCATGACCCCGATGTCGGTGCACATCTGCTCGACCTCGCTGAGCAGGTGCGAGGACAGGAAGACGGTGACGCCGTCGCGGGCCAGCTCGCCGACGAGATGGCGGACCTCGCGGGTGCCCTGCGGGTCGAGGCCGTTGGTCGGCTCGTCGAGCACGAGCAGGTCGCGCGGGCGCAACAGCGCGGCCGCGATGCCCAACCGCTGGCGCATGCCCAGGCTGTAGGCGCGGTAGCGCTTGCCGGTCGCCGCGGCGAGCCCGACCCGCTCGAGCGCGGCAGCGACGCGCGCCGCCGCGGTGCGCGGGTCGGCGGTACGGTCGGCGGCGTCGAGGCGGACCAGGTTGGCGCGCCCGGACAGGTACGGGTGGAACGCCGGTCCCTCGACGAGCGCGCCCACCCGGTGCAGCGCCACACCGGCGGGGTCGTGCCCGAGCAGCCGGAGGGTGCCCGACGTCGGGAACACCAGCCCGAGCAGCATCCGGATCGTCGTGGTCTTGCCCGAACCGTTCGGGCCGAGGAAGCCGTAGACCGAACCGGCGCGCACGGCGAGGTCGACCGCGTCGACGGCCGCGACGGCGGCGAAGCGCTTGGTCAGTCCCGTGGTGCTGATCGCCAGCACGCTCGCGGGGTCGCTGGCCACCGCATGACTACTTCGCGGCGGCGGCGTACAGCGCTGCCGGGTCGACGGGGCCGGCGAAGATGCGTCCCTTGCTCGTCACCAGGACACTGACCAGGCTGGATTCGAGCAGCCCGCCGGAGCCCCACGACCCGCTGACCGTCGTCAGCATCTGGCCCAGTGATCCGCGCGCGGTGTCGATCGCCTTGTCGGTGTCGATCTCGACGATGCGCGTCCAGCCGCTGCCCAGCACGCGCGTGCCGCGTGCCGCAGTGCGCGGGACGCCGGAGTCGATCTTGAGCGGCCGCACGGTCGCGCCGGACGGCGGCGAGAACGTGAAGAACGTCTTGGCCGGCGCGGTGAACCGGACGGTGGTGAACGCGACGTCGATGGACGGGCTGGTGCTGCCGCGCGCGTACACCTGTACGGCCAGCGGCTGCTTGGTCGCGGCGTCGACGGCGATCCGCACCGAGGCGACGCGGGTCGCGCTCGTGTGCGGGGTGAGGGTGAGGTCGTAGGCGTTGCGGTCGGCGACCCGTGGCCCCCGGCGCACCTGCACGTCTGTGGTGGGCGAGACCGCGGCCAGGACCTGCGAGGCCAGCGCGCTCGGGCTCACCGTCGGCGCGGCCGTGGCGACCGGGTCCGGCGCAGACCGGGCGGGGACGGCCGGCAGCACCGCGTGCTGCGCCACGTGCTCGGAGCTGCTCCACGTCCACACCTGGCGTCCCGAGCGGAAGATGTCGGTCTCGTCCATGGCCCCGAGCAGCGCCACCCGCTGCTCGTCGGCCCCGCCGTACCAGACCTGCACGGTGTGCGAGCCGGTCAGCAGAGAGTTCAGTGAGGTGCCGTCGTCGGCGGCACCGCCCAAGGACGCCAGGTCGGGCAGCCCGAGCGAGACGCGAGAGAGCACGGTGCCGGAGAAGCCGGTCGTCGGTGCGGTCTTGACGTCGGCGAGCAGGGCCGCCGGTGTCATCCGCGGCAGGCCGGTGGACTGCTTGGCGTCGGCGTGGAAGAACACCGACGTCACGGCCACGAGGCCGCCGATACCCGCGGGAACCAGCCAGCGCAGGGCGCGATGTCGGCTCAGGACGGGCGGGAGGTTCACTGGGACGAGGGTGCGTGGGAACCACTGTGATGGGGCTGAGCCCCTCCAGCGATCGCCAAGGTCCACCCTGGCAGTCTGGCAAGTGCTGAGCGAAGACTCAGCAGCGACCCGGCACTGTGCCGAGCGTGTCACCGTGGAGGTGCTTCCAGTGCGGTTGCTGATCGTCGAGGACGAGATCCGCTTGGCCTCGGCGCTGCAGCGCGGGCTCGGCGCCGAGGGCTTCACCGTCGACATCGCGCACACCGGGCCCGACGGTCTGCACATGGCGCAGGAGACGGTCTACGACGCCGTCATCCTCGACATCATGCTGCCCGAGCTGTCGGGGTACCGGATCATCGAGGCGCTGCGCGCGGCCGAGAACTGGGTGCCGATCCTGATGCTCACCGCCAAGGACGGCGAGTACGACGAGGCCGACGCGCTCGACCTCGGCGCCGACGACTACCTCACCAAGCCGTTCTCCTTCGTCGTCCTGCTCGCCCGCATCCGGGCCCTGCTGCGCCGCGGGGTCAAACCGCGCCCGGCCGCGCTCACCGTCAACGACCTCGTCCTCGACCCGGCGGCGCACACCGTGCGCCGCGGCGACACCACCGTCGAGCTCACGCCGCGCGAGTTCTCGCTGCTCGAGTTCCTCATGCGCCGGGCCGGCGACGCGGTCAGCAAGGCCGACATCCTGCACCACGTGTGGGACGCCAACTACGACGGCGACGCCAACGTCGTCGAGGTCTATGTCGGCTACCTGCGCCGCAAGATCGACGTCCCGTTCTCGCGGCAAACGCTGCAGACGGTCCGCGGGGCCGGGTACCGACTGACCCCCGAGGGCTGAGCACAGCGTGCGGGCCACCGCGCTCGCTTCCGTCCCGCAGCGGTGGTGGTCGCGCCAGTCGTTGCGCCGACGGCTGACCCTCGTCGCCACCGCACTGTTCTCGGTCGCGGTCGCCACCGGCGCGGTCCTGCTGCTGGTGCTGCAGCGCTACGCGCTGACCCGCGTCCTGGACCAGTCGGCGCTGAAGACGGCGCGCGACATCGCCACCCAGGTCCGCAGTGGCCGCCTGCCGCCGACCGTGGCGCCCACGACGAGCGGCATCGCCGCCGTCCAGGTGCTCGATTCCCGCGGGGCGGTGCTGTCGGCCTCGCAGGGCGTCGACCACACCGTGCCGCTGATCCTGCCGTCGCAGCTGCGTGAGGTGCGCGCCGGCGAGCGCATCGAGATCGACAGCACGACGTCCGACGCCCGGCTGCGGGTGCTCGCGCGCACCGTCGGCTCGCGCACCGTCGTCGTGTTCACCGACGTCAGCCGGGTCGACGACAGCCTGCGCATCCTCACCCGCGCCGCGCTGATCGGCGGCCCGCTGGCCGTGCTGATCATGGCGCTGGCGACCTACCTGGTCGTCGCGCTGACGCTGCGCTCGGTGGCGGCACTGCGGCACGGCGCGGCCGACATCACCGCTGCGGGGCTTGCCGAGCAGCGCTTGCCGGTGCCGAGCGCGCAGGACGAGATCTACCGGCTGGCGGTCACCTTGAACCGGATGCTCGACCGCATCGATTCCGCCACCAGCCGGCAACGCACCTTCGTCGGCGACGCCGCGCACGAGCTGCGCTCGCCGCTGGCCTCGATCCGCGTCCAGCTCGAGGTCGGGCAGCGGTTGAGCCGGCACCGCACGTCCGACGACGGCGGCGGATATCCGGTCGCCGCGCTCGTCGACGACGTGCTGGTCGACGTCGACCGCCTCGACCGGCTCGTCGAGGACCTGCTGGCGCTGGCCCGGCTCGACGAGGCTGCGGGCGCCCGGCGCCAGGTCGTGGCCCTCGATGAGCTCGCCCGTTCGGTGGTCGACGGCGTGCGGGCCGACACCGTCGTGGTGCGCGCCGACACCGAGCCCGCGTTGACCGAGGGAGATCCCGACGCACTGCGCCGGGTGATCGTCAACCTGGTCAACAACGCCGTGCGCTACGCACGCAGCGAGGTCGTCGTGCACGTCGCACCGCGGGAGCACGAGCCCACGTGCGAGATCACGGTCGACGACGACGGGCCGGGCATCGCCGAGGACGAGCGCGAGCGGGTGTTCGATCGCTTCTACCGCGTCCAGGAGTCCCGCTCGCGCGACACCGGGGGTACCGGTCTGGGCTTGCCGATCGTGCGTGACATCGTCCGCAGCCACGGCGGGCGGGTGTGGCTCACCCACCGTTCCGACGGCGCGCCGGGGCTGCGTGCGGTGGTCGTGCTCCCCGCCGCCGCCGAAGCAGCCGCCGCCGAGGCCGACCGGCTCTGATCAGCAGGTGGGCACGGCGGTCCCCGAGGACGACGAGCCGGGTGTCGGGCTCGTC
>CAZZZE010000030.1:12060-14944 GCA_964658365.1 uncultured Jatrophihabitantaceae bacterium | reverse complement strand
AGCGACGAGTCCGCCGCAGCCGGGCGCCCGGCGTTCATCGCCTTCGAACTCGTCGAAGGACAGACACTGTGCACCCGCATCGCGCAGGGGCCGCTCGACGAGCATGCGGCGGCGGCGCTCGGAGCCCGGCTGGCCGACACCCTCGACCACGTGCACCGGCGCGGCATCGTGCACCGCGACGTCAAGCCGGCCAACATCCTGTTGCCCAGTGGCGTCGATGCCGAGCGCGACGCCAAGCTCACCGACTTCGGCATCGCCCGCCTCGTCGACGGCACCCGGATGACCGCCGAGGGGCTGACAGTGGGCACGGCGGGCTACCTCAGCCCCGAGCAGGTGACCTCCGCGCCGGTCGGACCGGCCAGCGACGTCTACTCCCTCGGCCTGGTGCTGATCGAGGCGCTCACCGGCGCCGCCGTGTACCCCGGACGTGGTGTCGAGACGGCGTTGGCCCGTCTGCACCGCCAGCCGGTGCTGCCCAACGCCCTCGACCCCCACCTGGCCGACACCCTGGCCGCGATGACCACGCGCGAGCCGGCATCGAGGCCGAGCGCCCGCCGGGCCACTCGGCAGCTGGCCGCGGTGGCCGAGCCGTCGCTGGCCCACGACATCTTTGCGCTCGGCGGTCCCGAGCCCCGCCGTCCGCGACACCGTCGGCCACCGCGACGGCGCTGGCACCGCGCCGCTGCCGTCCCGGCCGTCGCGGTGACGTAGGCGCAGGATGGGCCGGTGAAGCTCAAGCTGGACCTACACGACGTCTACAACCGCGGCGACGAGGTCGAGCGCGCGCTGCGCTCGATCATCGACGAGGCCGTTGCGAAGAAGGCACCGCTCGTCGAGATCATCCCCGGCAAGGGCTCGGGGCAGTTGAAGAAGCGTGTGCTGCGCTTCCTCGACCGCAAGGAGGTGAAAGCGCTCTACCACCGGGTCGAGAAGGACTCCGACAACTTCGGGCGGGTCTTCGTGCACTTCCGCTGGAAGTGACCCGGCGGGGCCGGCGGCGGTTGCCGGCGCACGCGCTCGTTCACGGCATGATGTGCCGATGAACATGGTGTCCCCCACGGCGTCGACGCCGGGCACGCCACGTAAGGATGTCGCCCGTAATCGGGCTCGCCTGTTGACGGCCGCGGACGAGCTGGTGGCTGAGCAGGGGTTGGACATCTCGTTCAACGAGCTGGCGCGGCGTGCCGGTGTGGGTGTGGGCACGGTGTATCGGCACTTCGCCGATCGCGAGGCCTTGATCGCCGCCATGCTCGATCAGCGGCTTGGTGTCATCGCTGGCATTCTGCGTGCCGCTGCTGCGGCGGATGACCCGGTTGCCGGTTTCCGGCAGGCCGTGTTCGAAGTCTGCGAGCTGCAGGCCGTAGATCGCGGGATGTGGGAAGCGATCGGCCGATCGGGGCCGCAGAACATCCGGTCGGCTCGTGAGCAGCTGTTGCCGGCGAGCGAGCAGCTGGTCCACCGTGCGCAGGCAACCGGTCGGTTCCGGCCCGATTTCGCCGCGACGGACCTGCCGATGCTGTTCTGGATCAGCGGGGCCGTCAGCGGGTTCACGGGCACCGTCGCCCCGCGCACCTGGCGGAGATACGTCGAGATCATCCTGGACGGCCTGACCATCCGCCCGGACGCGGAGCCGTTGAGTGTCCCGGCCCTGACCACCGAGGCGATGCAGGACGTGCTGGCCGCGTGGCGACCCGATCGAGGCGCCCGCAGCTGAGCCCGGCCGTGTTCACCAATATGCGAGAAATGATTGAGGTATTGCCCACAGAGCGCTACAGTCCGAACCGGATAGCGACTATCCAGGATAGGCCTATCAGGAGACTGGATGGCGCATGACGAGCGGTCTCGGGCTGGTAGGAGCAGACACCGTCGATGCAGCGTCGCGCCACAATTCTCGTCCCCTCACAAGGAGGATCGCCATGCCGCTTGACTCGACCGAACTTCGCACCTTCGTTGATCAGGAGAAAGGTCTCGTCTCCCCCGAGATCTTTGTCAGCCAAGAGATCTTCGACGCCGAACTCGAGCAGGTGTTCGGGCGCTCCTGGCTCTTCCTTGCGCACGACACCATGATCGAGAAGCCGGGAGACTTCTACTCGACGTACATGGGCGGGGATCCGGTCATCGTCGCGCGCCAGAGAGACGGGTCGGTCAAGGCCTTCCTGAACATCTGCCGCCACCGGGGCATGCGAGTGTGCCGCGCGGAATCGGGAAATGCCAAGGCATTCATGTGCACGTACCACGGTTGGACCTACGACGGTGCGGGCGCCCTGATCAATGTCCCGAACGCGGACGACGCGTACTTCGGTGAGCTGGACAAGTCGCAGTGGGGCCTGTTGCCGATTCGCGTCGAAAGCTACAAGGGCCTGTATTTCGGAAACTTCGACGCGACCGCGCCTTCCCTCATCGATTACCTCGGCGACATGACCTTTTACCTGGACACGTGGCTGGACGGCGCCGACGGTGGGCTGGAAGTGCTGCCGGGCGTCATCAAGTGGACCGTTGACGCCAACTGGAAATTCGCCTCCGAGCAGTTCGGTGGTGATGGCTACCACGCACAGATCTCCCACCTGTCCTCGTTCCCCGTCCTGAATCCGAACTACCAGCAGAACTGGATCGTCCCGGGACGTCAGTTCAGCTCACCGGAGGGGCACGCGCACTCGTTCATGCTGTTGCCCGGCAGGCCGATGGAGGACAGCCCGATCGGCAGGTACCAGCACGAGCACCAGCAGCGAAGGATCGACAGGCTCGGTGAAGAAGCCGGCCACATGAGCGGGAACTTCAACGTGTTCCCCAACTTCGCCGGGTTGGCGGGGCTGGCCGACCTCGGGGCGGTTGCCGCGATTCGGGTGGTCCATCCGAAGGGTCCGAACAAGTTCGAGATCTGGTC